>CAMHUJ010000525.1 GCA_946188175.1 uncultured Ruminococcus sp. | reverse complement strand
ACCGTGCTCTGCGCGGTGCTCGGCAATCTCGGCGATGCGGCGGCGGACGGCGTGCTGCGGCAGATATTTGATACGCTATGTACGCTGCTCTGCGTCGGGACGGCTGCTTCCCCGCTCTGCGACATCCTCATCCGGACGGCACAGGCACTTGATCTGGGCCACGCCTTCATGACCGGCTATATCCCGGTTTTCGGCGCATTTATCGCCGCAGGCGGACACGTTGCATCCGGCACCGCATATCAGGTCTGCGTGCTGTTTCTGACAGAGGGCATCATGCAGCTGCTCCACGGGATTCTGTATCCGGTTCTGCAAATGTCCGCGGCACTCGGCATCGCGGATGCGGTCAATCCGCCGCTGCGGCTCGGCGGATTCGTCAGCGGTCTGCGGACAGCGGTCACATGGATGCTCGGCTTTGTCATGACGATGTTTGCCGCGCTGCTCTCCGTGCGCAGTATTGTTGCATCGGCGGCGGATTCGCTCGCATCGAAATCCGTGAAGCTGCTGGCATCCGGACTGATCCCGATTGTCGGGAGCGCCGTCTCGGATGCATACGGCACAGTGCAGGGCAGCATCCGGCTTCTGCGAAACGGCGTCGGCGCGGTCGGAATCCTCGTCATTCTCTGGCTGATCCTGCCGCCGCTGATCTCACTGGTACTCTATCGCCTGATTTTCCGCGTCAACGGCATTTTCGCGGAAATGGCAGGTACAAAGCCGCTTTCGCAGCTCTATCAGAATATGCAGGCGGTGCTTTCGGCGGCATTCGCGATACTGGTCTGCTTTGCGGTCATGATGATTGTCTCGAGCGCGGCAGTGCTGCTGCTGCTCGGCGGATAAGGAGGGATGCGCAATCGAAACGCTGCGTACTGCGGTGCTGTGCGCCTGCTGCACGGCATTCGGACTGACACTCACCGGACTCCTCCTGCCTGCAAAACGGTTTGAACGGCAGATCAGGCTGCTGACCGCGGTTCTCATGATGACGGCAATCCTCACGCCGCTGGCAAAGCTCGATCTCTCCGGATTTCTGCCGGATGATGCGGCAGCGGAGATGCAGTCTGCAGATTTGCAGGCAGCTGCATTACAGTTACAGGAGCAGGCTGCCGCGGAGAGCATCTGCCATGCACTGAACCGTGCGCTGACCGACAGACAGGTCAACTGCAGCGTGCTGGATGTCAGCCTGCATATTCAGCCGGACGGCTGCATATCTATCAATGAGGTGACGGCGGAGGGCAATCTGCTGACCGGCACCGTCTTTCTGCGCGAATGGCTCGGCGCAGATGTCATCATCACGGAGGGAGGTGCGCAGAATGCAGCTGACGGATAAGCTCAGAGAACTGTTCCGCGAGGAAAACCGCGTCCGGCTGATCGTTCTGCTCGGCATCACGGGCGTTGCGATGATTCTGCTCTCCGGACTGCTCCCGAAGCGTCAGAATAAGGCACAGCGCGCAGAGCCGCCGCCTGCCGCAGCCGCCGAATCCGATCCGGATGCATACCGTATGCTGCTCGAAGAACGCCTGACAAAGCTGCTCTCGCAAATGGAGGGCGTCGGGTCGGTCACGGTCATGATCACCGTCGGCGGCTCCGCAGAGCAGGTCTATGCCGAAGAAATCCGCGATTCCCGAAGCGAAAACAGCGCGCAGACATCCTCTGCGCCCGTCCTCACACGGTCAAACGGCGGCGAATCCGCGCTGCTGACGGAGACACGCTATCCGGATGTGCGCGGTGCTGCGATTCTCTGTTCAGGCGGCGGTCATGCTGCCGTGCGGGAGCGCATCACAAAAGCCGCAGCGGCACTGCTCGGCATCTCACCGGCGCAGATTTATGTCGGGCAGGCAGCCGCATCCTCTGCCGAATGAAAGGAGTCTTTTACATGAAAAAACCTACTATGATCATCGGAAGAAAGCAGCTCATCCTCAGCGGACTGACACTCGTGCTCGGTGCTGCGGTCTATCTCAATTATGTGCTCGCAGGCGGAACCGGACTGGTGCCTGCCGATCTGACTGCGGAACCCTCGGGCATGAATGCCGCCGCAGATGCAGACGATCTTGCCGATTACGGCACGGCGGAAATGGTCAGTGCAACGCCTGAGCAGGCGGATTATTTCGCACAGGCGCGTCTTGAAAAGCAGACCAGCCGCGATTATGCCGTCCAGACGCTGCAAAGCATCATCGGCGGCGGAGACCTCAGCAATGACGAAATGGTCACGAATGCAATCGACGCAGTCGGTTTTTCCCGTCAGGTGCAGAGCGAAAGCGTCATTGAAAGCCTGATCCTCTCGCAGGGCTTCCGCGACTGCGTGGTCTATCTCGACGGCAATTCGGCAAAGGTTGTCGTCGAGAGCAGCGGTCTCGATCCGGCGCAGGCTGCCGCGATCAAGGAGATCATCCTCGCGGAATCCGATGTACCGGCGGAGGGCATCCGCATCTTTGAGGTCGCTGCCGGTACGCCTGCGGATGCAGTTCCCGCGGAATGACGCGCATTTCCGGATATTATACAAAATGCGGCGTCCGAAATCCG
>CAMHUJ010000524.1 GCA_946188175.1 uncultured Ruminococcus sp. | reverse complement strand
GGCATCGGTCGTCAGCGCATCGAGCGGAACCATACCCTCCGCCGTATTCGCAAGCATGACATAAATGCCGAATTCCGTCAGTCCGGAAATCACGCCGTCAAATACCTCACCGAGATGCTGCTTCGCCCATTCCGCACGGTAACGGTCGTCACAGTCGCGCTCCAGCTGCATCGCACGCTGCTCCGTGCTGCTGCCTGCAAGCGCCGCCGCATTCGCAAACTGCCGTGCGTTCTCCGGCTTTTCTCCCGAAAGATACGCCGTCAGGATGCGGTGAATCGCAAGGTCGGGATAGCGGCGGATCGGCGACGTAAAATGCGCATAATCCGCAAGCGCAAGCCCGAAATGTCCGACCGGCTCCGTTTCGTAATCCGCCTTCGCCATACTGCGCAGCACCATTTGATGCACGGCAGGCTTCAGGGGACTGTCCGCTGCATTTTTCAGTACCTGCGCGTAATCCTTCGGGCGCGGCGCATCCAGTGCCGGATGCTTGATGCCGAGCCGGTCAAGCGCCGATGCCAGCCGGATCGCCTTTTCCTCCGGCGGCTGCGCATGGACACGGTATACAAACGGCAGCGATTTCGACTTTGCGAGCCGTGCCGCCGCTTCATTCGCAAGCAGCATGCATTCTTCGATCAGTTCCTCGCCTGCATCGCGGTTCCGCGGCGCAACATCCGTGCAGATGCCGTTTTCATCGAGCACAAATGCGCTCTCCTCTGCCTCAATCGACGGCGCACCGCGCTCCGCACGCGCCGCAAGCCGCTTCTCGCGCAGTTCATTCAGAATCAGCAGCGAGGGCTTGACCGCTGCATACTTTTCTTCGATCTCCGGCGATGCCGTTCCCGCAAGCAGCGCATTGACCTCGCGGTATACGCCCTTGACCGCCGAGCGGATCACCGTTTTCTCAAAGCGATAGCTGATGATCTCGCCGTTTGCATCCAGCTCCATGAGTGCCGAAAACGCAAGCCGGTCTACATCCGGATGCAGCGAGCAGATGCCGTTGCTCAATGCCTTCGGGAGCATCGGAATCACCTGATCGGCATAGTAAATGCTCGTGCCGCGCGAGATCGCCTCCTTGTCCAGCGGCGAATCCTGCTGCACATAATGCGACACATCGGCAATATGCACGCCCAGACGGTAGCCCTTCTCCGTTTTTGCAATCGAGATCGCGTCGTCGAGATCCTTTGCATCCCAACCGTCAATCGTAAAGATGATATCCTCCGGCTCGCGCAGATCGAGTCTGCCGTTCAGCTCTTCCTCGGGGATGCCGCGCTGCTCCAGACGCTCCGCCTCGGCAAGCACATCGGGCGGGAACTCCGTCGGGACGCCGCTGACAATCACCAGCGCCTCGGCACATGCCCGCGCGGATTCCGCACTGCCGAGCGATACATCCACGCGGACCGTATGCTCGGAATGGCGCGCGCCGCGTTCGGTTACGGTTGCAAGCACCTTGTCGCCGACATGCTCCGTCCAGTCGGCAGCGTTTTCAATTTTCAGCGGCTGGCGGCAGAGCGAATCCGACAGGAAACGCAGCTCGCCGGAATCCTCGATCAGCATGCCGGCGGTCTGCACCGATGCCGGTGTGATGATTACCTGTACTGCGGCTTCCGGTGTGCCGCCGCGCTCGCCGGTCGGCATCAGCAATACCAGATCGCCCGGCATGGCGCCCTTCAGGTCTCTGCCTGCGATGAATACCTCCTTATCGCCGGTTTCCGGCTTCGCAAAGCCGAAGGTGCGGCTGATGCGCGAGATCACGGCGCGGTACATGCCCGCTGCCGCTGCCATTGCATAGCCGTTGCGGCGCTCGGCGATCACGCCCTCGGTAATCAGTTTTTTCAGTGCGCGCAGATAGGCTGCCTGTCCTCTGCCGCGGCATTTCGCTGCAAGATCGGCACGCGAAACCGGTCTGCCGTTCGCCTTGTTCAGAAATGTTGTGATGCGGTTTGCAAAATGCGTGATCTGCTCCTCGGAGACCTGCACGCCTGCAAGCTCCTCATACTCCTTTTTCGTGCGCACTGCACCCTTGCGGTCATTCTTTTTCATGCTGCTGCGCGCTTTCGGCTGATGGGAATGTCTGCGTCCTGCCATGATGATGCTCCTTTCGGAATTTGATTTCGGGGTATACTTATCAATGATATTATACCATGATATCGCAGAAAATGCAACAGGGGCGGGGAGTATGGGCGTGACGGATCAGGAGGTTTATGAAATAAGGAAGAAGCAGGAGGGAGGAAGGAGCAAGATAGAATGCCCTAAACGATAATCCGATTCTCCTTCCAAATTGACATTGCGGCGATTGATCAAATGAATGATGATTTTTACCTGAAAAATCTATCTGCATGTATAATAACACATCCTGCAATGAAATGGTAAATTTTCGATATAGACGGCATCTCCGGCGCGATGATGAACGGCACGCCCGCAGGAACGGTCATCAACAACTACAATAACGACAACAGCCGGACAGTGAATCAGACCAATAATAGTCCGAAATCACTGTCACGGCTGGAAATCTATC
>CAMHUJ010000523.1 GCA_946188175.1 uncultured Ruminococcus sp. | reverse complement strand
AGCAATGCTGCAATTATTGAGACGATACGTACAGAGGCGAATATGCGCCGTGCGGCAGGACAGGAGAATCTGCTGCTGACGGTCGGCAACTACAGCGATACTTTTCTGCGGATGAATATGCCGGAATGCACTGAACGTGCTGTAATGTGCAGCAATTTTATCGGTGATGCGCTGGATATCGGCGTAACGCTCGGGTTCCGGCGGATTCTGCTGATCGGGCATATCGGAAAGCTCGTCAAGCTCGGTTCCGGTATCATGAATACGCATTCCGTCTGTGCAGACGGCAGAATGGAAACGCTGATCGCCTGCGGTGCACTTGCGGGAATCCCGCGTGAACTGCTCTTGCAGATTACGGACTATGTGACAACAGATGCGGCACTCGATATTTTGGATACACATGAGAATTATCAGGAAATGCTGCGGATTCTGACTGAGCGTATTGCATATTATCTTGCTGTGCGTGTCAAGGAACAGGTCCAGACGGCTGCGGTCATTTTTTCAGATCAGCATGATCTGCTGCTGAAAACGCCGGATGCTGATGCAATTATCTCTGCAATGATGAGGGAAACAACATGATATATTTTGTCGGAGCCGGATGCGGTGCGCCGGATCTGATTACGGTTCGCGGTATGCGTTTGCTATCTCATGCCGATGTGATCATTTATGCGGGCTCACTGGTCAATCCGGAATTGCTGCAATATGCGCCGGAAGGATGCGAGATTCATAACAGTGCGGAAATGACGCTGGATGAGGTGATTTCAGTCATGCAGCGCGCGGAAGCGAATGAGAAAATGACTGTCCGGCTGCATACCGGAGATCCGAGTATTTTCGGGGCAATTCGGGAACAAATGGACAGGCTTGATGCGCTGCATATCCGCTATGAGATTTGTCCCGGCGTCAGTTCGTTCTGTGGTGCTGCGGCGGCGCTGAAAGCGGAATATACGCTGCCGGATGTCTCGCAGACCGTCATTCTGACACGTATGGCCGGACGGACTGCCGTACCGGAACGCGAGCAGATTCGCGTATTGGCATTGCATCATGCGACCATGGTAATCTTTCTGAGCGCAGGTATGACGCAGGCGCTGTCTGCTGAACTGATTGCAGGCGGATATGCGCCGGAAACGCCTGCTGCGATTGTATATAAAGCGAGCTGGCAGGATGAAAAGGTCTGTCGCTGTACGGTCGGTACGCTTGCCGAAACTGCCGCGCAGAACGGCATCTGCAAGACCGCGCTGATTACGGTCGGGGATTTTCTCGGTGATCAGTATGCGCTTTCCAAACTTTATGATCCGGCTTTTGAAACAGAATTCCGCGAGGCGAAGTCATGAAACGGATTGCTGTGATTTCTCTGACTGAACGCGGGCGCGTGCTGTCTGCAAAAATTTGCAATGCATTGCAGCAATTTGAGATGCAGCGTTATTGTTTTGTGCGGCATACGGATGAAAATGCTGTGCCCTTTACCGACACGGCAGCACTGACTGCGGAGATTTTCACGGAATATGACGCACTGGTTTTCATCTGTGCATGCGGAATCGCAGTGCGAATGATTGCGCCGCATCTGCGCTCAAAACAGTATGATCCGGCGGTACTTGCTGTGGATGACTGCGGGACATTTGTGATTCCGCTTCTTTCGGGACATCTCGGCGGTGCGAATGCGCTGGCTGTAAAACTGGCGGAACACATTGGTGCGCAGGTTGTAATTACGACGGCGACGGATATCAGCGGACGCTTTTCGCCGGACAGCTTTGCAGCGGCAAATCATCTCCTGATTTCTGATCTTAACGCTGCTAAACAGATTGCCGCGGCTGTGCTGGACGGTGAAACAATCGGATTGCAGAGTGCATATCCGTACCGGAATCTGCCGGAGGAGCTGGCTGTTGATGCAAATACAACTTACGGAATAGCAATCACAGATTCGGCGGAGACGCAGCCGTTTCCGGTGACACTGCATCTGATTCCGAAGAATATTGTGCTCGGGATAGGATGCAAAAAAGGCGTATCTGCGGAACAAATTACCAATACGGTGCGTGATGTGCTGCATGCGCATGCAGTTATGACGGACCGGATTTGTAAAATTGCCAGCATTGACCTGAAAGCAAATGAAGCAGGATTACTTCGATTCTGTGCGGATTTTCATGTACCGCTGCAAACATATTCCGCGGATGAACTGATGCAGCTTTCAGGAGATTATTCGCATTCAGACTTTGCTGAAGCAGTTACAGGCGCGGATAATATCTGTGAACGGAGCGCGGTACTGTGCAGCGGCGGCGAATTGATCATTCGCAAGACTGCGCAGAACGGCGTGACTGTTGCCGCGGCTGCAATGCCGGTTGAAATTGATGTTGAAAAGAGGATGCTCTGATGCTTTATGTTGTCGGATTCGGCAGCGGATCACGCGATTGTATGACCGGCGCCGCCGCGCGCGCACTCATGCAAAGCGATGTCATCATCGGTTATAAAACATATACTGCGCTGATGAAGCCGTTTTTTCCCGATAAGCCGTTCATGGAAAACGGCA
>CAMHUJ010000522.1 GCA_946188175.1 uncultured Ruminococcus sp. | reverse complement strand
CATATAGCGGTGCTTCTTGCCGAGCCCGTAGAGCACGGCGCCGATTGTATAGCAGATGCCGCCTGCGAGCAGCCAAAGAAAGCCGCTGCTGCCGAGCACCTGAAACGTCGGCTTCAGGATTGCGACAATCGCCCAGCCCATTGCCAGATAGCAGACCATGCTGAATACCTTGTAGCGTTTCAGGTCGATCGCGGTCAGCGCTGCGGCAATGATCGCGCAGCCCCATTCGACGCTGAAAACAATCCATGCCGCCGCCGGCATAACCTTCCGGATGCCGACGAGCAGTACGGGCGTATAGGTTCCGGCGATCATAAAATAGATCGTGCAGTGGTCGATGACCTGCATGACGCGCTTGCCGATGCCGTCCGGCAGACCGTGATAGACGCTCGAGATGACAAAGAGCGTGCAGGTCAGGACGCCGTAGATGCTGCCGCTCGTGATCGCCCACGGGTCACGGTGCTTCGCGCCGATCAGAATGCTGCCGATCAGGATCAGCAGTCCGACCGCCCCGCCGACGATATGCGTAATCATATTCATCAGTTCCTCGCCGCGCGTATAGTCGGGCAGCTGCCGCTCACGCAGCGGAATACGTTTCGTTGCTGTCATAGAAATCGCCCCTTTCTGCCCTCATCATAACCGATTCCGGCAGAAAAAGCAACCTACCGTCCGCAGAACCGCTCTGCTGTCAGAATCCGGAAACTCTACCGCAAAATCAACGCATCTGCGTCTATTCTACTTTCAGGCGAATCGGCTTCCCGTGCAGTAGAAAACGCTGTCTACCGCAGAATACGGCAAAAGCACAGCGCGCATCGCCGCAAAGAAGAGCGATACGCGCCGTGCTTTGTATGGAGAGAAACTGGATGTCGATGTTAAGTGAGACCGAGTTCTTTTGCCAGATCGTCATACTTCTGGAACTCGTCTCCGTAATAGTCTCTGTGCTTCCACATATCCATCATCTGTTCATAGCGCGGATTGCCCCAGCGCCAGCCCTGATCGACGGAGCCCGAGCCGTATATGACAACCTGACAGTCCGGATATGTTTCCTTCAATAGTTCCACGCTGCCGTAGCCGCAATATGTAGATTCCATCCAGACGCGCTGCATCATCGGAGAATTCAGCAGCGGCGTGATGTCGCTGATCGGATTGTAGCAGATATTGACGTCTACCAGCTCATGCAGATCTGCAAGCGGTGAAAGATCGGAGATGCGGTTGAGGAACAGCTCAAGATAATGCAGATGCTTGAGGTTTTTCAGCGGCTGAATATCCCAGATGCAGTTATCGGCGAGGATCAGCAGCCGGAGCTCCGGCAGCCATTCGCAGATACCCGAGATATCGGTGATCGACTGGTGTCCCAGATCGAGCGCCAGCAGATCGGTGCAATATTTCAGCGGTGCGAGATTATCCGAGTACATACGCGGATAATCGTAATGCACGATCAGAACGGAGAATGCGATGTCATTCGTACAGAGCGACCAACGGCTGCCGATATAGACTCGCCAGAAGACCTTTGCGGTCTTGATCTCGTCGCGGAATTTTGCAAGCGTCTCATTGCTGAGTCCGCAGTTGCACATATTGACCGTCTCCAGATCAGGGAACTGCGCAATCGCGCGCTTGACATCCGGCAGATCATCCTCTGTCAGCTTCTTTCCGCTGATATCAAATTCGGTGATCGCAGAGTCATACTGCTCGCCGTCATAGAAAACGGTCCAGCCGAAGGAAATCTCCGGAAATGCCTCTGCCAGCGAAATTCGCTCATCCTCGGTCAGCGGCTGTCCGTGCAGATCGACGGATTTGAGCTGCGGCAGCAATGCAAGCTGATCGAACAGCGATGCATCCAGATGCACATCGCGCAGATCGAGATGCTCTGCATTGGCAAGCACTTCCTTGCCGAAGATCTCGTAGGTACCGATCACCTCGAAGGATACATCGGGGAAGGCAGCGGCGAGCCGTTCCTTTTCCGTCTCGGGGATCGTCTCATCGCCGAAAATGACGGTTTTCAGTTCCGGCAGATAATCCAGCTTGCGCATGAAGGCTCTGGAATCGGTAATGCCGTGCTTGGAGACATCGAGCGTCGTGATATCGGTCCGGTAATTG
This sequence comes from uncultured Ruminococcus sp., assembly GCA_946188175.1. GTDB lineage: Bacteria > Bacillota > Clostridia > Oscillospirales > Ruminococcaceae > Firm-04. The sequence goes on along the minus strand of CAMHUJ010000522.1, from coordinate 424 downwards.
ACATCCTCGATGTTGACGACCGTATGATACACAAGCTCCGTATCCGGAAATGCCTTCCGCAGCGCAATCGACTGCTCCGCATCGACCGGATAATTGCCGAGATCGGCTTTTTTGAGATTCTTGAACTTCCGGAGATAGGTTTTCAGCGATTCCAGATCAGGAATTTCCTTTCCGTTGAACGAAATCTCCTCCGCGAAGATGTCGGTTTGTCTGCCGAACATCTCCATATGCGTCCGGTTATAATACCAGACAAAGAAAACCGCAATCATCAGGAGCAGAACCGCCAGGATCGCAACCAGACCCAGACGCTTGACCCGCTCCTTTTCTGACAGCAGATGCGGCTTTTTTTCAGTTTCGGCAACAGGCGCCGGCGTGTTTTGAACAACCATTCTTTTTCAGCTCCAGATATGCGCATTTCATTTTC
>CAMHUJ010000521.1 GCA_946188175.1 uncultured Ruminococcus sp. | reverse complement strand
ACATTGTCTATCACAATCTGTGCGGCTGTCGTGGTTGCTGTGGATGTTGTAGTGCTTGCGGCCGTTGTTGCCGCGGGTGCGGTTTCCGTCTGCTGTTCCGCATTGTTATCCGGCATCACATAGAAATGAATCTGACCGGTCTGACGATCAAGCAGAAGCTTTGCATAATCATTGACATTTGCCATGACATATGCTTCATTGACATCCTCGAGCTCCATAAAGGGCGCATCTCTTCTTTTGCGTTCAGAATTCCGGATCTCTTTCGGAACATCCCGCTTAAAATCGACGAGGACGGTCTTGTTCTTCAGCTTTGCATCATAGCAGATGATCTGGCTCGCATCTTTTGTCATCGTGTAGATCATGCCGTCATACGGAATAAAGAAAGGTGTGCAGTCCATTTCGTCAGACAGAATTTCTGTTTTCCTCGTTTTGGGGAAATATCTGAGGTATGTCCAGGTGAGTGCATCGGGGTTGCCGGGGTTCCTTCTGACGCCGTAAAGTGCATCATCCTTGCCGAAGCAGATTTCGACATCCGGAAGGGTATGCAGTTCAAAACTGTAATCTTCGGGAGTGAAGAGATAATATGCATCGTTCTCAAACGGTCCGCAGCAGAATTCGTCACCGACCGGGATGGAGAAATACGCTTTTCTGCTGTCGGGGATAAAGGCTTCGCGGGTTTCGCCTGTTGCAGCGTTATAGAGATATCCGCAGTATCGCTCTGTTGTTTCAGACTGATCCTGTCCTTCCACGCGGCTGTAGAAGATGTGATAGTAATCCTCTGTCAGTCTGTCAATGACAAAGAATTCGTAGAAAACCTGATCATCTGCTGCATTGCGTTCCGGTTTCAGATCGTCTTCACGAATTGTGAAGAACGGGGCAGTCTCCGGTCTGCCGTTTTGATCCATTCTGTAAACGCTTGTGCCTTCCTGAAGGTAATAATTTTTTCCGTCAAATACCAGCGGTGTGCTTTGCGGGCTTTTTGTCAGCTTGGTGATCTGTTCATCCGGATTGCGGGAGCCCTTTGCCCAGACAACAGAGAACAAATCATTCAGGTAGATATTGGTATCGTCATACATCAGGGCGCAGTCGATTCTTCCGTGCAGCGCGCCCTTACCGCCGAGGACATTGACATCGGTATCGGCAACTTGTTCTGCGCTGCTGATAAATGACTTAAAGCTGAGAACGCGGCTTGTTCCGGCCTTGCGGTCGATCAGGATGATATTTTCATCGGCACTGATCAGCACATACGCATCATCAATGGCGCCGACCACAATACTATAGGAATTTGCAGCATCAAGCGCCCTTACGACTGCATCCGGCTGATTGCTGCGGAGATCAAAAACGGTTTCCTCATTTGTCAGGTCCGGATCTGCGCAGACAAGCTTTGCATTCTCATCCTTGAGCATAAAGATCTTGCCATTGTAGGGGAAATGTTGAAAATTTCCCTGCGATTGAATTGTGGTGATGACCTGTGTATCCAGATCTAATTTGCAATATTTGTTCTTCTCATCTGAATTTCGATCATTATAATACAGGCAGCCGTTTTCGATCAGAACGCCGGATTGTCTCAGACTGTTCTCCGGAAGGGCTGTCAGCGGTTTGATTTCCGGCGGATCGAGTGTAATGTGCATCGGCGTGCCATTCATCGAAGAAACAATGGTATCGTGTCCGTCCGTCAGCACCTGCGGCTGGAATTTGTAGGTGCTCAGGATCTCATCCGTCTGCCCGGTCGCAGGCTGATAGAGATAGGCCGTGTAGCTGTGTTGCATTACCAACGTAATGGCTTCTTCTTTCCAGTTTCTCCTGTTTCCGTCTGAAATGCAGATATAATAATAATCGTCAGTAATTTTCTGAATATCGGCGATACTTGTTTGTTTGCCGGACGGCCCGCTGATCTGATTGCGGATCGTAAAGAAGGGCGTTTGGTCTATATGGATGCCCTGCATATCAATGCGGTAGAGTGCGTTGTTTTCCAGCTGATAGAATTGTTCACCGTCCCAGAAAATGTCGGTCCTGGCTTCCCGCGGTTGTACTTCTTCAATTTCACCGCCGCTGCGGGAAGCCTCAAAGCTTGCATTCAAAAAATAGATCTTGCTGTCATCGTAAACCATGTAAGGGCTGCTTGCAACGTGAATTTCGCCGGTGCCGCCGAGGAAATTGACCTCGCTGCTGACGGGCGGCTGTGCGTGATTCTGTTTTGCCTGCTGCATAATAAACCAGCCGCCGCCGACAAAGACTGCACATGCAGCCGTCGCGGCAAGGCCTGTTGCAATGCGCTGTAAGGGTGCTTGTTTGCTGCTCATACGGATACGTTCCTTGCCGGTCTGACGGTTCTTTGTATCCGGGCGCTTCCTGTCTGTGCTGACTGTTTTCGCTGCCGGAACCGTCTTTTCTGCTTGGGCAGGGGATTCTCCGCCAGCTTTGACAGCCGGTTTTGCAGCTTCGATATACTTCTCTGGAATATCCTGCATCGCTTCAAATATTTCGATCGGCTTCATAAGAATCCCTCCTGTTCAAGATG
>CAMHUJ010000520.1 GCA_946188175.1 uncultured Ruminococcus sp. | reverse complement strand
GATTCCGGAACAGAAATCCACGTTGACCTTGAACCCGGCGCAGTCATTTGAATAAAACAAAGCCGCTCCAATCAACGAAAATTGGGGCGGCTTATCTTTGGGCGCACAGCATCTCAAAAGTTTTGATCAAACTTTTTCAAAAGTTTGCGGAGTCCAGAGGCAGCGCCCCTCGCCAGCTGTAAAGCTAAAAATCGCATAAATACGGAAATTTCACGCAGCTATGCACCTTTTATCACAGCTGCTGCTGAAAATTATTTCCGTATTCAGAAATATTTTTCGGTATTTTGCAGCATTTTTCAGGCCAAGTTCCCAAGCAGGTTCCCGTGACGAGTTCCCACAACTTGCATACACCGGCCCTCACAATCATTCGGAAATCTGCGCAAATACAATGATTTCAAACAAAAATAACGATTCTGCATCCAGTGTAAACAGTTCCCACAAAAAAGCCGCGCTAACAGAATACAAGTTAGCGCGGCTTACTCTGATTATGTGACCAGCTTCCCGTCTGCAATTTCAATGATTCGCTCACACTGCTGTGCAATGCCTATATCGTGCGTGACGATGATGACCGTCTTTCCCTGCTCATGCAGCCGTTTGAATACATCCATGATCTCCTGCGCGGTACCGGAATCTAGTGCGCCGGTCGGCTCATCCGCGAGAATCACAGACGGTTCATTGACGATTGCCCTTGCAATGGCGACGCGCTGCTTTTGTCCGCCGGAGAGTTTACTGACCGGCTTCTTGGCAAATTCCTCCATGCCAACGGATTTTAGCGCGTTCATCGCAAGCTGCTTTCTGCCTGATTTCTTCCGTTTGGCAAATTCAAGTGGCAGCATCACATTTTCCAGTGCCGTGAAATCCTCAACAAGCGCAAAATCCTGCATGACCATGCCGATTTTTTCATTCCGAATCTGCGCCAGTTTCCGCTCGGAAAGTCTTTTGACCAGCGTATCATCAATCCGGTATTTGCCGCTCTCATAGGAATCAATGCAAGCAAGAATGTGCAAGAGCGTTGATTTGCCCGCACCGGATTTCCCGATCACAGCAACCATTTCACCGTCTGCGATTTCCAGAGAAATGCCGTGCAGCGCTTCAAATTCATTCGCCTTTCTGCGGTTATAGATTTTTGTAATGTTGTTCAGCTTCAGCATAAGATCACCTCAATTTGCTCGCAAAACTTCGCGGACACTGTTTTTTCGCAGCATCAAATACGGCATCAGCAGCGACACCGCCAGATACAACAGCAGAATGGCTGCTGTGACCGGAATCAGCCAGACTGTTCCGTGCAGATAAAAAGTTTCCCGAAGCGGCGTTTTTGCAATGACGATCCCGCCGATCATCGCCAGAATCCCCGCCATAGCAGCCGAAATCAGGGATTGCACCAGATTGATGAGAATGCATTTTCCCCACGGCATTCCGCTGAGTGCATAGACTGCATAATCGCGCAGACGGCGGCGTGTTGAGAGCGCTGTTGTGCTGATTGCCGATACTGAAACAAGAATCAGCAGCATCACAATGATCGGCAGCAGATTATAGACCTCATGATACAACCATTTTTTCGATTTCGTGTCCAGTTCCTCCAAATCATAATATCCTGCGCCTCCGCCGATTTCGTTTTCCGCAAGAATCCGCCGGTCATCCGCACGCTGCTCCGCCGTGACCGGCTCTTTGTAGCGCAGCATCACCATGCCGCCGCCATATGCCGTGTTATATTCCGTGGAATGCACACTGCCGAGATCAACCGCACAAAACTGGCTGTACGGAATGATGATTTGCGTGAACGGCTCCTTTTCCGCGTGCCATTCCCTGTAAAAATGATGGAAGGTATACATCTTGTCATCATCTGATGAAAAGCTCGGCATAGCGGGAATGGACGCGCCGTCTGCAAGTATTCCGACGATATTGACTTTGAATTTCTTGCTGATTTGATCAAAATCCATGCCGCACTGCACTTCAAAGCTCGCACCGACCGGCAGCCTGTCCACGGGATTTGAAAGAACCGCGTCAATTTCGCCGTCCGCCGTCTGTTTCCCGAACCATCGCCCCTCCTGCAGTTCCGGTTCATATCGCCGGATGATCTCATCGTCGAGACAATGAAACTGCAATGATTGCGTGCGGCTGTCCTCTTTTATAAAAGAAATGCTGTGTGCGCCGATGACCTCGACCGGCGCGGAGAGATAGTCAAAATCTTCGGATTTCCGCATAATTCGCAGATCGTGTTCATAATCGGCAGAATACCAGTCACCGTATCCGACCGCTCCGGAATACCCCGCAAGAATGCCCTGCGCCCCGAACCAGTCCGCAAACGGCAGATATTTGCGGTATCGCAGCCAGATCGAGCTGACCATGACCGCTGCTGCCAGAATCGCAGCGGCAAGCTGCAACACGGTAATGCCGTTCATGATGACGGGTTTCCGCCATGTTTTCCATGCTGTTCTGAATATCATGCAGAATAGCCCCCTTTGACTGTGCGCCGCACATACACATTCACCATGACCGTCAGCATCAGCAGCATTGTACCG
>CAMHUJ010000519.1 GCA_946188175.1 uncultured Ruminococcus sp. | reverse complement strand
GCAGCGCTTCTGCGAGCGTGGTTTTTCCGGCATCGACATGCGCCATAATGCCGACGGTCAGTTGTTTCATCCTGTTCACCTCTTTGCTTGCGGTTTTGACCGCCGGTTATTTCAGCAGCCCTTCCTCTGCGGCGCGCCGGATCAGTTCCTCCGCCATATCGCCGAGCACCTGCGAGCCCTCAAAAATCTTCTGAATCCGCTTCTCGACCTGCTCGCGTCTGGTGCCGTGCGTGCGCCAGGATTCGCCGTGCTTGCAGTAATTGAGCATCAGCGGCTGGATGCGGTCGAGCGAATTGGCAAAGCGCGCCTCCGGCGTGGAGCCTGCTTCAAATGCATCCCAGAGCTGCCGCATTTCTCTGCCCTGATCCTCCGGCAGCATGCCGAACAGTCTGTCGGCAGCCTTCTGTTCGCGCTCCGCCTTGGTCGCGTTGCCTGCCGCATCATAGGCATAGGTATCGCCTGCGTCGATCTCCACAATATCATGAATCAGCACCGTTTTCAGCACGGTTTTCAGATCGACCGGCTCATTGGCATATTCCGAGAGCACAATCGCCAGCATCGCCAGATGCCATGCATGCTCCGCGTCGTTTTCGGCACGGTCCTCATGCAGTACGCGCGTCTGCCGGTAGATATTTTTCATTTTATCCATTTCGACCAGAAATTCGATCTGACTGGTAAAACGCTGCTTTTCCTGTTCGTTCATATATTGAAGCCTCCATTGACGGGCAGAATCTGTCCGGTGATAAAGCCTGCACGGCCGGATGCCAGAAAAGCGATCGCTTCGGCAACATCCTCCGGCGTACCGATGCGGCAGAGCGGTGTTTCATCTGCAAGCGCCTGCATGGTTTCCGCATCGTGCATCCGGTTCATATCGGTGTCGATGACGCCCGGGGATACGCAGTTGACGCGGATGCCGGACGGACCGACTTCCTTTGCGAGCGCTTTTGTGAAGCCGATCACCGCAGCCTTTGCCGCGGAATAATGCACCTCACATGCCGCGCCGCATTCGCCCCAGACCGACGCCGTATTGATGATGCAGCCTTGGTGTGCGCGGAGCATATGCGGCAGAACACGCTTTGCCGTATGCATGGTGCCGCCGAGATTGACGGCAAAGAGATGCATCGCATCGGCATCGGAAATATCCTGATAGAGACCTGTCAGCGCAATGCCCGCATTGTTGACAAGCACGTCGATTCTGCCGTATCTGCTGATGATTTCTTCGATCATCGCGTCGATCTGCGCAAAATCGCCGATATCCGCGCAGACGGCATATCCGTTGATTTCTGCGGCAAGCGCCTGTGCCTGCTGCTGTGAATGATGATAATGCACAATGACGGTATATCCGTCTGCGGCAAGTCTCTTTGCAGCTGCGGCACCGATGCCGCGTGAGGCACCTGTGATAAGTGCAACCATAGTAATCTCCCTGCGCTTTGCGCAAATATTGTGATTTGCCATTGCGTTTTCACAACGAATGTGGTATAATGAAGCATGAAATACAGGAAAGGATGTGATCCGCATGGATCAGGGCCTGCTCGACCGTATCAACGAGCTTGCGCACAAGGCGAAGACCGTCGGACTGGACGAAGCCGAGATCGCCGAACGCGAGGTACTCCGGAAGCAGTACCGTGAGGCATTCCGCCGCAATCTGGTCGGCACGCTGGAGCATACCGTCATCGTGGATAAGGACGGCAATATCATCCGCCGTGTTGCGGATGCGAAGAAAAAGTAAACTTCAAAAGCTTAAAAGAAAGCTGCCGCAGTCAAGCGGCAGCTTTTTTCCTTACTTGGTCTTTACTTGGAACGGAACAGCTCCCGCATCATCATTGCACCGCCTGCAATGGTCAGCGCAAACATTGTAAAGAATACCCAGCCGTTCGATGTTCTCCATGAAATGCTGACGCTCAGCAGAACCGCCGCAATGATAATCACAAAGCCGACAGCAATAAAGAGCCAGCCCCAGAGCTTGCGGTCACAGAGAAACAGCAGCGCGATGCCGAGCAGCAGCGGAATCATGATCGTGCCGTTCGGGATGCCGTAACCGCCGATGCGGAAAACGGAGCCCATTCCCCACGAGCTTTCGACGATCAGGTTCTGGAAGATCATGAACATGCCTGCGCCGAACAGCAGCATACCGCCGAAAAAGCGCAGCAGCTCATTCTGTTCCTTGTTGACCTTGCGTGCATTTGCCTCAGCCTGTGCAGTCAGATTCTTCTGTTCGAGCTTTGCGTTCTCTTCGATCTCTGCATACAGCTTATCGAGGTTTGCTTCGGGCTTTGTTTGCTTCTCACTCATGTCAATATCCTTTCCCAATCAAAAATCCTCTTGGGCAGCTGCCCGCGGGCGCGTATTCTTTCGCGCCGATGTATATTATACCATATTTTGTGAAAAAAGTCAAGTATCCGACAAGAAAAATCACGGGCGGCTGTGGGCTTGGGGACTTCACAGTATCCGCGAAGCGATACCCAGCTTGTCGATAAACCTTCTGTGAACCAAAATTAAAGTTTTTGGTCGAGCTTTTTTCAA
>CAMHUJ010000518.1 GCA_946188175.1 uncultured Ruminococcus sp. | reverse complement strand
CGTCCTTTACCGTGACAGTTTTATATGCCTCCGGTGCTGCATCGAGCTTGGTAAAACCGTAATTGTTTGTTCCGAGTGCGTCGAGATCAACCTGCGAAATCGCAACCGGATAGGTGACACCGAGAATAGTGTCCTCGCCGTTGTTGTATGTGCCCGAAAACATCTGATCTTCGCCGTTCATCAGAACCTTCTTCTTTGTGGCAGAAGTTACGGCATCCACCTCACCGGCGGAGTCGCCCGTTTCTGCGGCATAGAAATCGGTGTAGGGGATGTTCATGGTACCGTAGATCACTGCATCCTCCGCCGAGACGGAAAGCGGTGCGAATACGGTCATTGCTGCGAATGCCGCAGCAGGGATGATTGCAAGTTTTTTCATTCAGATTCTCCTTTGGTTAGTTATAACTAACTTTAGCCTGTAATTATACGCCTGCAAGCTCTTTGCCGAGTGCCTTCAGTTTTGCAAGGTCATCATCGGACGGTGCTTCATTTGCAGTATAGCCTTCATCACCGAGCAGCTTTGCACCTGTCGCCTTGACGCGCTCCTCCCAGTTGCGCATCCATTCGCCGTCGCCCCAGCCGTAAGAACCGAACAGCAAAACCGTTTTGCCGCTGAGTTCCTTCTCAATGCCGGTGAAAAACGGATCAAATTCGTCCTCCTCGAGCACTTCCGCACCCATGGCAGGGCAGCCGAATGCAAGCGCTTCAAAATCTGTGACATTGCCGCTGAAATCGGAAACGGTCAGTGCTTCTACGCCTGCGCCCTCTGCAACTGCGTTTGCCATTGCTTCGGTATTACCCGTTCCGCTCCAATAAATAACTGCTGTTTTCATCGTAATTCCTCCAATAATGATTTTTTCCAAACAGATTTCTCTGTGTTGAACATGCTTATCCGCTGTATTGTTCCAGCAGCTTTTTCAGTGCGCTGACACTTGCACTGTGAACGTGTCTCACCGGAATGCCGTGCTTCTCAGAGCGGTTCTTCACGCCCGCAAGCATTTTATGGGAACAGGTACTTGTGAACACCACCAGCAGATCCGGCTGACCGATCTTGTTTTCAAAGTCCGCAGGCATTTGAGTAAAGACTTTTGATTTCCATTGGTATTGTTTACAGATATCCTGATACCGTGTTGCCATGCGGTCATTGCCGCCTACGATGACTAAGCTCATATACCCCTCCTTTAGTTAGAATAAGCTAACTCTAGTTCAAAATGACAGAGCGCGCAGAAACACGCTCCGATTATTGGTTAATCTATGCTAACCAATAAGATTATATCATACTTTTTCTGTTTTGTCAAGCCTGTTTTTTATGTTTATACTATCTTGACAATAGATTTAATATGTGATATAATATACTCAGTTAGCGTAAGACAACTACATGGAGGTGAGGATATGTCCGAAGAAGCAATGGTGCGCAACTGCGCGCCGACACTCGCCGGTATCAAGACCGGAAATCTGTTCAGCTACCGATATGACAGCATAGATGAAATGCTCGATTCTGTGCGTTTCTGGAATGTCAGGCTCCGCGAAAAGGGGATTCGCATTCTGCCGCTGCGATACCGGAAATCACATGCTCTGATCTATCTTTACCGTCCGGCGCATCTGGCGGACGATTTGCATAATGAGGAGGCAAAAGCGATACTGCGGCTTTGCGGTTATAAGCCGGATACCGCAGAAAAATGTATCGCCAAGCTGATGCAGCGCTTGCAGGAAACGGATGATTTTCCGCATGAAATCGGACTTTTTCTCGGTTATCCGCCGGAAGATGTAAAAGGCTTCATGAAGAATCCGCATACGGTGACGAGGAAAAATGCCGCTGTCTGTTTGCAAAATACAAGCAGTGCACGCGGATTTATGAGTCCTGTCTGGCGTGCGGCAAAGATATTGTTTCAATGACTGTATCAGAACGGCACGCTGCAAGCTGCGTTTGATACAGAAGTGAGAACAGCAGTATACTGCCATGTACTGCTGTTTTTTATTTCTGCTGCACGATTTGCTGTAAGGAGTGCTCCGGGATCTCTGCCAGCAGCGCAAGAACAGCATTTTCCCGCTCGTCAAAATCAGGGAAGCATTTTTGCATCATCGCATCTATTGTATCATAATACGTCTGATATCGAATCGCCGTATCTGCGCCCTTTTCCGTCAGATAGATCATATTGTTACCGTCTTTCGTAATCATTCCGATTGCAATTAAATGCTTCAGCATCGTATGAATGCTGGATTTTTTGTAGTTGAAATGCGCTGCCAGATATGCATTGCGGATCGGTTTGTTTGCATCGGAAAATGCTTTCATTGTCAGCAGATATCGGATATTGGATGTTGTTAATTTTTCATTGTTTTCCATTTTGATTCTCCTGATAAAGCTATGGGCAGCATACCGAAATATGCTGCCCGCTTGTTTTATTGCTTATGGCATGTACCGCAGCAGCCGCAGTGTGCACAGTCACACCCGCAGGACGATTTCCCGTTTTGCTTATCCCGTATCATTGAGATCACGATTGCTGCCACAATCACTATCAGAATAATCG
>CAMHUJ010000517.1 GCA_946188175.1 uncultured Ruminococcus sp. | reverse complement strand
TATTATACCGCAAAAGAATTATAAATTCAATATGATACGCGTGATTTGTGCAGACTGCACAGAAAAAAGAGAGCCTCACCTAAGTGAAGCCCTCTGACTGTGTATTGATTCAATTGATCGGAGAATCAGGAACGATTCTTTTTGCGCAGGATCACGATCGCGCCGACCGCAACGACCATGACGCCGAGCATGATGAACAGGATGGTGGTTTCCTGACCGGTGGAAGCGCCGTCGCCTGAGCCGGACGCGCCGCCCGAACCGCTTGAACCGCCGGAAGCGCCCGAACCGCTTGCGCCGGAGCTGCCGGAAGAACCGGAACCGCCGGAGCTGCCGTCAGAGCCGCTTGAACCGCCGGACGCGCTGTCGGAACCGCCCTCGGAACCCGAATCGCTGCCTGAGCCGCCTTCGGAGCCTGAGCCGCTGCCCGAACCGCCGGAGCTGGAGTTATCCTTTTTGCCGTCGCCCTGGGTATGGGTCTCTTCGTTGGTGCCGGAGGGGAGAGAGGACTTGCTTTCGTCCCAATCCTTGCTCCAGTCGTGAGAATCGGTTCTGTCATCGGCGGGCTTTGCAGCCTCTGCGATCGCCTGCTTGACGTCGTCCTTCTTCAGGCCGAGGTTAGCGGCGGTCTCGTCGATAATCTCCTGAGCAGTTTTGCCGTTGGAGTAGTTCAGCGCGTTCTGCAGGCCGTCTTTGCCCAGAGAAGCGAGGAACTTGACGAACATTTTATAGGGTGAGGTATACGCGGGAACAACGTCGCCGACGATATGACCCAGAGAGGTGATCGCCTTCATCGGGCCGAGCTGACCGCCTTTCCAGCGTACCTCGACGGATTTTTTGTTGGAATCCGCGGTGTTTTCGATCATGACGTCCTTGTTGCAGATCGCGGTATCGCCGAAGCAGGTGCTGTCCATGAGCAGGTCGCAGGTCTGCGCGCCGGTATCGGCGTTGAAGATGATCGCGTACTGTTTGCTCGCGTCAAGGGTGATGCCCTTCGCCGCGAAATCATAGGACCAGATATCGTTGCCCTCGTCTTTCATGCCGCCCTTTTTCTTGGCTGCCCAGTCGATCTGGATGTCGCCGCTCTCGGGCTCGTAGCAATAGACCATGATGATGGAATAGTTGTTCCAGCCGGTGGTGGAAGCGTCGAAATAGATCTTCTGACCTGCCGCGCCGGTGTCAGCGCCGCTCTCAGCGCCGGTATCCGCGCCGCCTTCCGCGCCTACCTCGGCGGGGGTGTCGGCAGCGTTCTCGCCGATCTCTACCTGTGCCGCGGATACGGAGATCGCAGCGATGCTCATCACGATCATCATCGCGATCATGAGGCTTACGATTTTTTTGAACATTGTTTTTCCTCCTCGAAACAGTTTTTGCATACAGAGGCAAGCCACAGGCTACACCTCTCAATGTATCCATTATATAACAATTGCGTCGGAATTTCAAGACTATTTTTCTATATTAGAAAAATAGTGCCTCCCGAAACGAAAGACACTAGATGTTGTATCAATAGATTGATTATTCGATCGTGATCAGGACACAATCCTTGTGATTCGATCACTCCCGAGCGGCATATACCTCCGGGCATACTTCGTTGATCTTGTCGCGCAGGAGCAGGAAATCGCGGAAGGCGCCCTCCATCTGACTCTGGTTTCTCAGCAGCGCGGCGGGATGGAGCATCGGCATCATCCATACGCCCTTGCGCTCAGTCCATTCGCCGTGCTCGCGGGTGATGCGCAGGTCGGGCTTGATGATCTTCATGCCCGCGATCCTGCCCAGCGTCACGATGATCTTCGGGCGGATCAGGCGGGTCTGTTCTCTCAGATACCCGATGCAGCTTTCCTGCTCGTCGTCCTGAGGGTCGCGGTTCATGGGAGGGCGGCATTTGACGATGTTCGCGATGTAGACGTTCGTTTTGCGGTCGAGGTCGATCGCATAGAGCATTTTGTCGAGGAGCTGTCCCGCTCTGCCGACGAACGGCTCGCCCTGCAGATCCTCCTGCTCGCCGGGGCCTTCGCCGATGAACAGGATCTTTGATTCACGGTTTCCGACGCCGAATACGACGTTGCGGCGTTTTTCGCACAGGCGACAGGCGGTGCAGCGTTTGCATTTTTCTTCCAGTTCGTTCCAAGTGGTCAAAATCTTCACCTTAATTCTAATAATGTGTTGAAAACAGGCGGGGAATGATGTATGATAAGAATAACTGCTCACAAGAGCTTAGATTATTTTGAAGGTGGTTTTTATTATGAAAGCAATTATGGTCGAAACCTCGGCGCATCATCTGCACGTGACTGCCGAGACTTTCGCGACCCTCTACGGCGAGGGTGCGACCCTGACAAACAAAAAGGATCTTTCTCAGCCCGGTCAGTTTGCCTGCGCGGAGAAGGTGACCGTTGTCGGTACAAAGGGCGAGATCACCATGTCGATCTTAGGCCCGTTCCGTCCCGAGGATCAGGTCGAGATCTCGATGACCGAGACCCGTAAGCTGGGTGTTCAGGGCTTTATCAGAGAGTCCGGCGATCTCGCGGGTACGCCCGGATG
>CAMHUJ010000516.1 GCA_946188175.1 uncultured Ruminococcus sp. | reverse complement strand
AAGCGGCATCGGCCGCGGCATGGGCTTCCGCGACAGCTGCCAGGACCTGCTGGGCTTTGTGCATCTGATCCCGGAGCGTGCGCGCGAGCGCATCATCGACATTGCGTCGATCCAGTTTGCGGACGGCAGCACCTATCATCAGTATCAGCCGCTGACCAAGCGCGGTAACGCCGACATCGGCTCCGGCTTCAACGACGATCCGCTGTGGCTCATCGCATGCACCTGCGCATATATCCGCGAGACCGGCGACTTCTCGATCCTCGACGTGCCGACGCCGTTCAACAACGAAGCGGGCACCGAGGTCCCGCTCATGGAGCACCTGCGCCGCAGTCTCCGCTACACAGTCGAGCATCGCGGTCCGCACGGACTGCCGCTTGCCATGCGCGCAGACTGGAACGACTGCCTCAATCTCTCCTGCTATTCCGATAAGCCGGGCGAGAGCTTCCAGACCTATACGAACCCGAAGTTTGCTGCCGAGGGCGGCTACTCCAAGGTTGCGGAGTCTGTCATGGTCGCGACACTGTTCACCTATGCAGGTCCGACCTATGTCGGCATTCTGAAGCATCTGGGCAAGGACGCTGAGGCTGCAAAGGCACAGGCTGAGATTGACAAGATGAAGGAAAATGTCATGAAGTCCGCATTCGACGGCGAATGGTTCCTCCGTGCTTATGATTCGACCGGTGCAAAGGTCGGCTCCAAGGAATGTGAGGAAGGCCAGATCTTCATCGAGCCGCAGGGCTTTGCGATCATGTCCGACGTGGGCAAGGAGCAGGGCGCTGAGCTGAAGGCACTCAAGGCGATCGACGAGAGACTGAACACCCAGTACGGTCTGGTGCTGAACAATCCGGCATTCTCCAAGTACTACATCCAGTACGGCGAGATCTCGACCTATCCGGGCGGCTACAAGGAGAACGCAGGTATCTTCACGCACAACAATGCATGGATCATCTGTGCAGAGGCATATGCAGGCAGAGGCGACAAGGCATTTGAATACTACAGCAAGATCGCTCCGGCATTCAATGAGGACATCTCCGATCTGCACAAGACCGAGCCGTATGTTTACGGTCAGATGATCGCAGGTAAGGATGCAAGCAGATTCGGCGAGGGCAAGAACTCCTGGCTGACCGGTACGGCAGCATGGAACTTCGTCGCAATTTCGCAGTATATCCTCGGCATCTCCGCAGACTTCGACGGTCTGAAGGTTGACCCGTCCATTCCGAAGGCATGGGACGGCTTCACCGCAACGAGAAAGTTCCGCGGTGCGACCTATAACATCACCGTCAAGAATCCGGATCATGTTTCCAAGGGCATCAAGTCCCTGACGGTTGACGGCAAGGCAATCGAGGGCAATGTTGTTCCGGTCTTCACCGACGGCGGCGACCATGAGGTCATTGCTGTTCTGGGATAAGCGGACAGCGTTTATATGAAAGAATAAAAAAGCCGCTCCAATCAGCGTATTTGCCTGATTGGAGCGGCTTTTTGTTATCTTTTGCGTTTTGATTGATCCGCCGAAGAAAGCGCAGTCACCCGCTCGCGCAGATCGTCAGGCGGGAGCGCGGCGGTCTGCTTCATCAGCGCCGGAATATCCGGATGCGCGGAGGCTGCGGTCTGCGTGCCGCCTGCACTGTTCTGCAAGACCTTTCCTGACCGAACCGAGCCCGGGGGATATGCCGGCCGGCAGATCATGCGCACCGCCTGCATCGAGCATCTCCTCCCTTCTGTTCAGAACGTTCTGTATATAAGACGATTGTTTGCTGTATTTCTTTCGGTGATACGGTCGGATTTGTTGATATCGCATATCTAGAATTGCGGGGAGCGGGCTTTGATTGTTTATTATTACAAATCGGATGCAGAGATATTGACAAGTATATCGAGGTGTGATATACTTGCATTACAGTTCGATATATCGAAGTGCGATACATCGAACCTAGATAGATAGGAGTGGTATATATGACAGAAAAGCTCCGGCGCGTGTATGTCCCGATGACGGAAACAGGCTTCTATATCCTGTTCTGTCTGCGCGAGGAAATGCACGGCTACAGCATCGGACAGCGTGTGAAGGAAATGACAGACGGTGCGGTGACGATCAGTGCAGGTACGATGTACGGCACGCTTTCCAAAATGGAAAAGGACGGTCTGATTCAGTTCAGCCGCGAGGAGGAAAAGCGAAAGCTCTACCGGATCACGGAACTCGGCGAGGAAATCCTTTCCCTTGAAATCGAGCGCATCAGACGGCTTTACAGAAACATCGGAGGTGTTTGATATGAAAAATGGGATCAAGCGTGTTTTCAAGTATTATACGATCGCAGACTGGGAGCGCGAGCAGAACTGGCTCACCGAAATGGCGTCGCAGGGCTGGCGCTTCCTCAAAACGAACGGTTTTTTCTATACCTTTGAGCGCCGGGAGCCGGAAAACGTTGCCTACCGGCTCGATTACAGCGGTCTGCGCGAAGGCGACCGCGGCGACTATTACGCGATGCTGCGCGATTACGGCTGGGAATATTTGCAGGATATCAACGGCTTCAGCTACTTCCGCA
>CAMHUJ010000515.1 GCA_946188175.1 uncultured Ruminococcus sp. | reverse complement strand
GATCTCACGGCTCTCGCGGCCGGTGTAGCCGTCAATCCAGCCGTCCGCGGTATAGAGATGCTCCTCCTCCGGATCCAGTCCGCCCGGAACTTCGGATTTGCGGATATTGTTCAGATAATAGGTCACGCCGTCGGCATCATGCAGCACATAGCTTTTGCCGGACGGGTCGGGGTCAGAGAACAGACCGCCGTCATCGGTGATCTTCGCATCCGCAATGGTCACGAGCTCAAAATCACCGTAGGTTTTCTTCTGCCATTTCGGCTCCTTCATCTCCGGTGCCGGATATTCGTCGAAATCATCCGCATTCAGATGCAGAGCCTCCATTGCCGCAAAGACATGCTGCTTTGCATCCGGTTCACTGAGCCATGCTGCATCGCCGAACGCCGCACCCTGCTTCCATGCAGCCCAGTCCGCACGCATCGCGGCGCGGTCTGCATAGGTATCGCCGAGCGTCAGCTTTGCGCGGTCGAGATAATCATAAAACACATGATATTGCAGCACGACGAACAGACAGTTCACGAGCAGCGAAAGCGTTTCGTTATCCGGCTCCTCCTGCATCATCGCACGCACGGCGCTGTCGATCTCCGCCAATGCATCCGCATGACTGCCGCGGTGCAGCGCCTTTGCGATCTTTTCCAGATCACAGTATTCCGCGATCAGCTCCTCCGGCTGTATTCCCATTGCCATATTGTTTCCTCCGGTTCATTTTCAGATATGCTATGATTATATCACATTATCTCCGAAAATGCAAGAAGCACATACTGAGAGCGGAGTGAGAAGTGAGGAGTTGCGGTGCGGCTGCGCCGCGATTTGTAAAAATGAGAAATGAGAAATGAGAAATTGTGGTATCCGCCTGCTGCGGATGATTTGAAAATAAGTGAAAAGGAAAGAACAGCGGTGCGCGGGAGTGAAAAAACAGGGAATCTTTTATAGATTCGTCCGCGAAGCGGACACTGCGCGCCGCGATTTGAAAAAGGGAGAATTTTTTTTCTTTTTGCCTGTGACGCATCGCAGAAATATTCTGTCGTAAAGGATAGAGGGACCTCATCACACAGAAAGGGGCTGAACTACATGCCTGCCGCAACAGATGCACAGATCATTTCACTGTTTCACGCACGCGATCAGAAGGCGCTCAGCGAAACACAGCAGAAATACGGCGGACTGTGCCACAGCATCGCAAAAAATATTCTCGGCTCGCACGAGGACGCGGAGGAATGTCTCAATGACGCATTGCTCAGACTTTGGGAGAGCATTCCGCCCGCAAAGCCGAAAAATCTTGCCGCATATCTCAGCGTGACCGTCCGGAATCTCGCCTGCAACCGGCGCGAAGCATCCAGAGCTGCCAAGCGCGGCGGCGGTGAGCTGACCGTCGCACTCTCGGAGATCGAGGAGGTGCTTGCATCGCCCGAACGTCCCGACACGGCGCTCGATACC
Source organism: uncultured Ruminococcus sp. (assembly GCA_946188175.1). Taxonomy (GTDB): domain Bacteria; phylum Bacillota; class Clostridia; order Oscillospirales; family Ruminococcaceae; genus Firm-04. The sequence goes on along the minus strand of CAMHUJ010000515.1, from coordinate 1,104 downwards.
AGAGCGATTTCCGAAGCGATCAACCGGTTTCTCGGCGAATTGCAGCCGGAAACGCGCGTCATGTTCGTGCTGCGCTACTGGGGCGACCTCACCGTTCGGGAAATCGCCGAAAAATGCGGCGTCGGACAAAGCAAGGTCAAAATGTCGCTGCTGCGCACCAGAAACGATCTGAAAGCATTTCTTGAGGAGGAGGGTTTGCGATGAAGGAGCAGGACTATATGAAAATTATGAACGATCTCCGCGAGGATTACATTTCAGAAGCCGTCAGCTGGGACGGCTCTGCACAGAAGAACCGCCGCGCGATCAGGCGCATGAGCTACGGCATCGGCGCGATTGCCGCAGCGATGGCTGTCGTGATCGGCGGCATCGGCTACAGCACATACCGCGACCGTCTTGCCGCGGACAGTGAAAGCAGCTCGGATATCACAGAGCAGCATCTCAATCTTCTCGGCGGACACGGCGAGCTGCACGGCTATCTCACAGCAGACGGACGCAGCTTTTTCCGCGATAATTCGTATTTTTACGGTGAGGATGTCAAGTGGGCGATCGACGGCAGCACGCCGCTCATCAATGTTGAGGGAGACAGTACGCCGCTTCTGCTGACGGACGGCAAACAGCTCTATACGCAGCATGACGGCAATGTTTATGTCACCGACAGCTACGGCGGGGAGACGCTTGCATTTTCGCTCGATGATACGATGAATTGTGTCAGCCGCATTCACAAGCTGCCGAACGGCGATTATTTTGCAATCGGTACCACCGAGGTCGATACATCCGTCGCTGCAAATGCACCGGAGGATGCCGGACCCATGCCGCATACGGAGGACGGTATTGCCTGGATACAGGCGGTTGTCTATCATATGGCGACCGGCGAGCATGATGCGATAATGGTGACGGCGTATCCAGATTCGCAGCAGGTGCAGTACGGATTTCTGTATCAGATCAACGACAGCCTGCGTATATTCCCGACAATAACGGAGATGCATCGGGTGATGAGCGGATATCATTATCAGATCGACGACAGCGGAGACGCTTGGTATTTTTACGACGAACAGAACGCACATGGCTTCGGGCGTGTCGGTTTTACCGAAGAAGCACATAACG
>CAMHUJ010000514.1 GCA_946188175.1 uncultured Ruminococcus sp. | reverse complement strand
TCGCAAATCTCTATCAGGCGGCGGCGGAGCAGGTCAAACAGCCGAAGCTGCTTGCAAATCTCATGCTTGCCGATGCGGATGCCGTCAGCATTCCGGCGGAGGTCTGGGCAGAGCTGACGAATCTCTGTGCCGACAACAAGATCAACCGCTCAGCACCGGCAAAGCTGCTCGAGGTCTACCGCGAAAAGGGCGGCGAGGTCGCTGCACTGGTCAAGGAGCTCGGGCTCGAGCAGGTGCAGGATACCGGTCTGCTGAATTCCGTTGCGGATGAGGTCATTGCGGCGAATCCGAAGGCGGTCGCGGACTATAAGGCAGGCAAAGAGGCTGCGATCAAGGCACTTATGGGTCAGGTCATGAAGCGGACAAAGGGCGCGGCAAATCCGGTTGAGGCGACAGAGCTGCTCAAGGAAAAGCTGGCGAAGCTGTAAGCCTCAGCGATGATACGAACAGAAAGCCGGCGCTCTGGATTTTGAGTGCCGGCTTTGCGCATTGTGTATGCAGGAATATTTGATCGGGCACACAATGATTTTGAAACAGGAGGTTTCGTATGGCAGCATTTCACATCGGAGAATGTATCCGCAAAACAAAACAGCAGATTCCGCTTTCCGCAGAGGAGATCCGGCAGCTTGTGCAGGGCGTGACCGCAGAGCCGCCGATTCCGGATTATCAGCTTGCCGCATGGCTCATGGCGGTATGCTTTTCCGGTCTGAACGACGACGAGACCGCCGCGCTGACCATGGCGATGCGCGATTCCGGTCAGGTGATGCACTGGGAGCTCGACGGTCCTGTTGCAGATAAGCACAGCACCGGCGGCGTTGGGGACAAAACCACGCTGATTCTCGCGCCGATTGTTGCTGCCTGCGGCGTCTATATGCCGAAGATGTCCGGCAGAGGTCTGGGACATACCGGCGGTACAATCGACAAGCTCGAGAGCATTCCGGGGCTTTCGACGGCGCTTGATCCGGATGATTTTCTCGCGCTTGTCAAAAAGGCAGGCTTTGCCGTTGCGATGCAGACAGGCAATCTTGCGCCTGCGGATAAAAAGCTCTATGCGCTCCGTGATGTGACCGAGACCGTGGACAGCATTCCGCTGATCTGCGCGAGCATCATGAGCAAGAAACTGGCGACCGGCGCCGATCATATTCTGCTTGACGTCAAGGTCGGCAGCGGCGCATTCATGAAGAATGATGCCGATGCGGCAGAGCTTGCGCGCCGGATGCTTGCGGCAGCGAAGGCGGACGGGCGCGACTGCACCGCGATTCTGACGGATATGGACCGTCCGCTCGGTATGTGCATCGGCAATGCGATTGAGGTGCGCGAGGCGATCGAGGTGCTCGCGGGCGACACCGGCTCCGAGCTTGGGACATTCTGCATTACGCTTGCCGCGGAGCTCCTGCGCATGGCGGGCAGAGGAACCGCAGCACAGTGCCTGAACATGGCGGAGCTGGCGGTCACAAGCGGCGCTGCCATGGAGCGCTTTGCCATGATGATCGCGGGACAGGGCGGCGACGCACGCGTCACGGAACATCCGGAGCTGCTGAAGCTCTCCGCCTGCGAACGCACGCTGAACGCGCCGCGTGACGGCTGGATTTCGGCGATGCTGAGTGAGGAGATCGGGCGCGCATCGGTTCTGCTCGGCGCGGGCAGAATGACAAAGAATGATGCGATTGATCCGGGTGCAGGCATCCGGCTCTGCTGCAAGAACGGCGATGCCGTGAAGCAGGGCGATGCGCTGCTGACGATGTATGCGGCGAAGGAATCGCAGCTTGATGAGGCGGAGGCAATGCTGCGGCAGGCGATTCTCCTTGCGGATGAGAAACCCGAACCCGCGCCGCTGATTCACAGCACATACAGCACGGCGCAGTAAAAGGGGATCGCGGACAGCGGAAAGAGCTGTTTGCCGTTATAAATCATCCGCGCTGCGGATACCGCGTTCCTCATTATTTCATTCACTGCCCGCCCCATTGCAAATAATCAGAAAGTGTGCTATAATATAGGCATTCTGAAAAACAGAAGCCTTTGAACATATGAAAGGATGATCGTAAAACATGGAACAAGACGGCGACCGATTATGGCTCGTGATTGTACTGCTGATACTCTTTGCCGTGCTGCGCGCATGGTATTCCGCATGTGAGGCGGCACTGACGGAGATCAATGATGCCGTGGTGCATGCCAGAGCGGCAGAGGATAAGGCATGGAAACCGCTGGATACCCTGATCGGCAAGCCGACGCGGCTGCGCAGGAGCTTTACGATGCACCGCATCTTCTCCGCGCTGCTGATCGGCATGGTCTGCTGGCTGCTGTTCGGCGGAAAGATCGCTGTATATTTCCCGTTTACGGGCGGCTCGATGCTGGCGGCGGTGCTGCTGACGCTTGTGCTGATGCCGGTGCTTGCCGTGCTGACGGATCTGTTCCCGAAGCGACTTGCGATGCACCGCTGCGAGGCGCTGGCGCGGTTCTGCGTCCCGACCGTGCGGCTGCTGATACTCGTGCTGACGCCGTTCTGGGCGGTTGCGTCCGGTATTACGGCGCTGCTCT
>CAMHUJ010000513.1 GCA_946188175.1 uncultured Ruminococcus sp. | reverse complement strand
CCGGGTTCACGATGCCGCTGCCCGCTGCCATATACGGCGGATTGCAGGTCACCAGATTAAACTGTCCGAACGGCATATCCCTGAGCTGCCGCAGGTCGGCATAGACAGGAACGATATCCGGTTTCGGTTCTGACTTTTCAATTGCCTGTTTCAGCTGCATGATCGCATCCGGCTGAATATCGACCGCATAAATCTGCTTCGGCGGCTGATTTCTCTGCATCAGAAGCGGAATAATGCCGCATCCCGTACCGAGGTCACAGACCAGATCGCGCTGCCGGTATCCGCTGAAACCGGTCAGCAGAAAGGCATCCGTACCGAAGCTGTGGATTTCACTCCGGCAGACATAGAGTCCGGCTTTCAGTTCTTCAAATTCGTAATTCATACGGATTCACCGCGCAGTTCCTTGGAAGCAACTGCATTCAGCGTTTCATCCGCTGTAATTCCGGCAAGATAGTTATAATATCCCTGTGCAGCGATCATAGCGGCATTGTCTCCGCAGAGCGCAAGCGGCGGCATGCAAAGAGAAAATCCGTTCTTTTCACATGCAGCAGCCAGTGTATCCCGCATACCGGAATTCGCAGAAACACCGCCTGAAAGCGCAATCTGCGTATATCCAAGCTCCTTTGCGGCAGCAATCGTCTTTTCAGTAACTGTATCCGCGATCGCCTTTTGCAATGCCGCGGAAAGATCATCCGTATTCTCCGTTTTACCGCACTGCTCCGCATGGTGCAATAAATTCACAATATATGTTTTCAGACCGGAAAAGCTGAAATCATAGGGATTGCCGTCCATTTTTGTCTTCGGCAGCTTATAGGCAGATGCGTCACCGCGCTGTGCTGCCTGATCGACATGTACACCGCCGGGATACGGAAATCCCATGGCACGCGCACACTTATCAAAGCACTCACCTGCCGCATCATCTCTGGTTTTACCGACGGTGCGAAAGGTCGTATAATCCAGCACCTCCGCAATTCTGGTATGCCCGCCGCTGACAATTAGTCCGAGATACGGCGGCTTCAAATCCGGATGCACCAGATAATTCGCTGCGGCATGGCCCTCGGTATGATGCACAGGAATCAGCGGCTTGTCTGCCATGAGGGCAAGACCCTTTGCAAAACTGACACCGACCAGCAGTGCACCGATCAATCCCGGCGCATAGGTTACGGCAATGCCGTCAACCTCGTCAATCGTCATATTCGCGTCTGCAAGCGCCTTTCTGACGACCGGTAAAATATTCTCGCAGTGTCTGCGTGATGCAAGCTCCGGCACAACGCCGCCGTAGAGCTTATGCTCATCCGCCTGCGACGCAATAACATTTGAGAGAATCCTGCGCCCGTCTTCGACGATTGCCGCAGCTGTTTCATCGCAGGAGCTTTCAATTCCCAGAATCCGCATACTGACCCTCCTTGAGCCGTCTTGCAATTTCCGCTTCGAGCATATGAAAACGCTCGGGCTTGCCGTTTGTTTCCGGATTATCCATAGAAAGATCACGGATATAGGTCTTGCCGCCCCAGCCGTCAACATTGGCACGGCGCATCGCACCGAAGACTCTTGTCTTAAAGCCGGAGTTTGCGCGTTCCTGCTCACGGATAAAATTCTTCATCATTTCACGGGAAGTATGGCCGTCAACCGGACAGCGCGATTTCACGATTTCCGGAATATTCTGTCTGGCAGCATGAATAATATCTGCTTCGGGCGCAAAACTCAGCGGACGGATCAGCGTCAGATCTTTTCGGGAAAGATAGGATTTCGGTGCATAGCAGCCGATTCTTCCTTCAATAAAGAGATTCATCAGAAACGTCTCAATCGCATCGTCATTGTGATGTCCGAGCGCGAGCTTATTGCAGCCGAATGCCTTTGCATTGTCATGCAGCGCGCCGCGGCGCATTTTCGCACACAGACTGCAAGGATGCGTTTCCTTGCGATGATCGAATACGATCTGTCCGATCTGCGTGCGGATAATATGATATTCAACACCGAGCTTTTCACAAAATTCTACAGCCGGTGAATAATCCGTCTGTACGCCCTCAAACTGCGGATCGAGCGTAATTCCGACAAGCGAATAGTCATAGAGCCCGAATCGCTGAAAATCATGCAAAGCATTGAGTAGTACAAGACTGTCTTTTCCGCCGGATATACCGACCGCAATTCTGTCGCCGTTCTGTATCAGGTCAAATTCCTGCACCGCACGGCGCAGATATCCCAGAATTCGCTGCATAAAACTTCCCCATTCTTACGCACAAAAAACGGGATGCGCAGCAGTTGCCGCATCCCGTTTCCGTTCAGGTTTCAACAAAGAATCAGTTGAACTTATCCTTGATGTCGTCTGCGATATCGTCAACTGCATCAGCAATATCTTCTGCGACATCCCCCGCAGCATCCTTGACATCGTCGGCAACATCTTCAACCTTTTCAGCAAGGTCCTCTGCTGCGTCCTCAGCCTTCTCAGCCAGATCCTCAGCAGCTTCCTTTACGTCGTCACCGCAAATGCCGCAATCCTCACAAAAGAGATCGTCGTCGTCATCGAATTCGTCTGCATCG
>CAMHUJ010000512.1 GCA_946188175.1 uncultured Ruminococcus sp. | reverse complement strand
TGTTTTCGTATCATCCGATTCTGCGTACATTATCTCTTGATTTCTTCAGCATTCTGTGCTATAATCTTATCATACAAAACATATTCGTAATAAAAGGAGAACATGAAGATGCCGGGACTGACTGAAAAAATCAGGTCGTTTCTGAAAAAACCGCAGAATACCGTTGAGATCATCGTTGATCTCCTTTGTCTTGCGGCTTCCTACGTGCTGCTGTTCCTGCTGCCGCAAAAAGTAAATATCCTTTTCTGGGCAGTCTTTGCGCTGGCGGCGTTTCTGTTCTGCATCGGTTTTTTTCGCATGGGATTCTTGCTGGACAGCATAAAATCAAAAAAATCAATCGTTGTATCGGGCAGTTTGCTCGTGCTGTGCGGCATCATTCTGAACAGCGCTGGTATTATTGCGATCTGGAAAACACAGGGCAGTGATCGGAGTGTTGCCGCTGCGATCCTGCTTCTGATCGAGGCGATCGTCATGTATTCTATCACAGCGAGTCAAACCGACACGCCGCGTTCACAGTGGATCATGTCACTTATTTTCAGAGTCGCCGCAGTTCTGCTGATAATCGGCGCAGTAACCGGTATGATCGCGGCTTCCTTTTCGGATACATCCATTGCGGCAGGCTTATTGCTGCTCATTGAAGGAATCGTATTCTGGGCAATGGGCAACGGAAACAATCCGTTCAATTCGGCTGCATCGCCAATCCGTGCCGTTCCCGGCATGAAGAAAACCGTTCAGGAGCTTTGCGATGCACTTGACAATACAGAGACACAGCTTGGATTTCCGTGGCTCGGAAGAATACGCACAATCAAGAATGACACAATCATTTACGGTCCGTCAGAAGAAGGCGTTTTCGTTTACGGCTATTATCACTTCGGCAGGTTCTATGTCACATTCAGCAAGGATGTCTCACTTTTAGATGAGGGCGAAGCCGATGCGCACCGCATCACTGAAATTCCTGACAGCAAGGGCATATGCCTTGGAGAAGAGTCACTCCCGGAAGCATATGCCTGTATGATCACACAATACCTGAAAAACGGGAATCCAATATGGAGCACAAAGCTCAAAAAGCGAAAGAAACAACAATAAAGGAGAATATATTATGGATACAAGAAAATGCCCGTCCTGCGGCGGTGAAATGGAACTTTCGATCTCGAATAAATGTCTGATCTGTCCTTTTTGTAATACGCATATTGATGTCGATATGCAGGATGACGGCAACACCGGAATGCTCGATGAAAGAATGTTTGACTTCCTGTGGAATCTTGACAGCCTGAAACAGTATGACAATGTAATCGTTGTTCTTGATTCAATGCGCTATTGCCTGAACAGCCTGAAAACCACAGAGAGTGTATCCAAATATATCAGAACCGCCCTTCTCACCGATGAAGACGTCGCTACTGAGGGTATCAATCAGAAGCGAATCGACAAAATCATGCCGAAGATCGCGGAACTAATAGAGCCCGGCGAGCGTATCATTGTCTACGGCGACGACGGCATTCTTTCCAGAGGAAAAGAGTTTTTTGTTATTACGGATAAACGCCGCATTTTTGTAAACGGAAAAAAAACAGGCGCCGTCCTGCACCGTGAGATCAGTGCCATGCGTCTTAACCCGAACGGCGGCTATCCACGCTGGCTGCTCAACAATCAGGACAGTTTTGCCGTCACCGGTATTGGTAATAAATACCGGCTTCAGGGCGCGATTGCTGCACTGATCTGTCTTTTTGCTGCTGAACAGCGCGGCGGAAAGGAAAAAACCAAGCTGCTGTAAATGAATCATACGGATAAGACCGGCATTCGCCGGTCTTAATTGTTTTCACATCCAGAATCATCTTTATCAGAAATATGGTCGCAAATGACGGCAAGTGCTGCAGCAATTTCGTCCATATCTAAATCAAACATCAGGATCAGATATTTGTCGAGAAAACCTGATTTTTTTTGCTCAATTTCGCAGAGCTTTCTGCCTCCGATCAGAATATCGAAACGGCAGGCATGCCAGTCCGCACGTATTTCCACTATCTGACCGTTGATCGTACCGGAAAAATCATGTGTAAGCAGTGAAATACGCTTTTTGATCTTTGCAATTTCCTGACCGTCTTTCTCAATCGTGTATTCTGTCAGAAGCTTTGCGATCTTTTTGCTGAGCCGCAGTACTTCTGTACCGTCTTTCCGAATCGAAAAGCTGTGTCGTGTGATGTCACCTTCGATTGTACAGATCGGTTTCATACCGTCTCTATATACATTATACTGCGGCTTGAATGACACCGCCTGCTCCATTGTCAGCAGATAGGTTCTTTTTTTCTGTTTCCTGTTGTCTATTGTATTCTGCGCATCCATTGCTTTCCTCCAGCTTCCTGTACTGTTCTTTTTCGGCTGTACCAACGTTTCGCAGGCAGAACAGTATCATCAATAATAACTGTATTATATCACGTTATGCGTAAGAATGCAATGGATACAAAATATTCGTATACAAAAAACACCGCCTGACTTCCAATCAGACGGCGGCGGGGAACCCCCGCCGGAAGATTCACCCGATGTACCCTCTCCC
>CAMHUJ010000511.1 GCA_946188175.1 uncultured Ruminococcus sp. | reverse complement strand
GGAGCAGCCCTGCAAGCAGCCGCGGACTCCGCATAACAACAACCTTCATCCGGCAGCCCTCCTTTCGATTGATAATGCAGTATATGCAGTGCTTTTTGTTTCTGTGAATGACGCGAATGAGGAATTAGAAACGCCGCAGTTTGCCTTGCAGCGATATATCTAAAAATCGTCCGCGCAGCGGACACAACAATTTCTAATTCCTCATTTCTAATTATTTCTGCATAATCCATTGCATTTTTCGGAGCAATATGATATAATAAAACAGAATATGGTTTGAAGGGAGGATATCATGATTTATCTGTTGGAAGATGATCAGAATATCCGCGATTTTACGATCTATGCGGTGCAGAGCGCGGGAATGGATATCCGCGGTTTTGCACTCCCGTCCGCATTGCGGAGCGCCGTTGCAGAGGCGGTTCCGGATGTGATCCTGCTGGACATTATGCTGCCGGAGGAGGACGGGCTTTCCGTTCTGCGCTGGCTGCGCGAAAATCCGGCGACCAAAAAGCTGCCGATCATGATGCTCTCCGCACGCAGCACCGAATTTGACAAGGTGCTCGGGCTGGACAGCGGCGCAGACGACTATCTCACAAAACCCTTCGGCGTCATGGAGCTGCTCTCGCGGATCCGTGCGCTGATGCGCAGAACCTCAGACAGCGGCAGTACTGCCGAAGAACTGCTCGAAAGTGACGGTATTTCGCTGAATACCGCACGGCATCTGGTCACCGTGCATGATACCGAAATCATCCTGACCGGAAAGGAATTTGACCTGCTCGCCATGCTGATGCGGAATCAGGGCATTGTGCTGAGCAGAGAGCGTATTCTGGAATTGGTCTGGGGCTATGACTACGCCGGTGAGAGCCGGACGGTCGATGTGCATATCCGGACGCTGCGCGCAAAGCTCGGCGATGCGGGCAATGTCATCGAGACCGTCCGCGGCGTCGGCTACCGCTTTCAGGATCATCATTCAGACACGACGGAGGCAGCAGAATGAAAAAAACGTTGTTCCGCAAATTGCTGATTGCTATGGGCATGACGCTGATTCTCTGCCTGCTGGTGTATCCGCTGCTGCTCCCGACGGAAAACTATTTCCGGCTGGTTTTGCAGCTTCTGCCGCTGAGCATTTTTGTCGGGCTCGTCATGGTCGGTCCGCTGTATTATATCAGCGATAAGATGTCCAAGGCAATCGCGTTTGAACTGAAGCGGCTGCGGCTCGATTCCAAATCGACCTTGCAGCAGTATCCGGAATTGAAGCCGCTTGCGCGTCAGGTTTCCAGCCTGAAAGCACAGATCGACACGCAGATGAACGAGCTGACCGGTCAGCAGGAGCAGCTGAAGGTCCTGACGGACAATATGCAGGAGGGTCTGCTGCTTGTGAGCGCTGCCGGACGGGTGCTCTCCTATAACCATGCGGCATTGCAGCTGCTCGGGCAGGAGGATACCGGCGAGGATTATTTCTCGGTTTATGATCTGAGCGACGCAAAGCCGTTTCGCAGACTGGTGCGGCAGGCGCTCGACGGCATCCGCGGTACGGCGACGCTGACTGTGGACGATACGGCGGTGCAGCTGATTGCGAATCCGGTTGTGCGCGATAACCGCCTGACCGGTGCGGTGCTGGTGCTGCTGGATGTGACCGAGCGCGAAAAGCGCGACGCACTCCGCAGAGAGTTCACCTCGAATGTATCCCACGAGCTGAAAACGCCGCTGACTTCGATCTACGGCATTGCCGATATGATGCAGTCCGGCATGGTCAAAAAGAAGGATATCGGCGGCTTTGCCATGCGCATCCGTGATGAATCCGCGCGTATGATCACGCTGATCGAGGATATCATCCGGCTGTCGCGTCTGGACGACGAGAGCTTTACCGAGGAGGTCCTGCCGCTTGATCTCTATGAGATCGCGTGCAATGTGAAGGAGCAGCTGACCGCCGCCGCGGAGAACAAGCATATCACAATGACGCTGGAGGGCGATACTGCACCGATGCACGGCGTACCGGTCATTGTCGAGGAAATGCTGTTCAACCTCTGCGACAATGCGATCAAATATAATGTGGAAAACGGTTCGGTGACGATGAAGGTCAACTGCACGGGACAGCAGGCGATTTTCACGGTCACGGATACGGGCATCGGCATTCCGCAGGCGGATAAGGAACGCATTTTTGAGCGTTTCTACCGCGTGGACAAGAGCCATTCCAAGCAGATCGGCGGCACCGGACTCGGTCTGTCGATTGTCAAGCACGGTGCGGCGTTCCACAATGCGACGATTGAGCTGGAAAGTCAGCTCGGCAGCGGTACGACGATCACTCTGTTCTTCCCGCGCAGTGCGGAATCCACGGCGCTGGCAGAGCGTGAGGCGCTGTTTGATCCGCTGAATGTGGAGATTCCGGGCGAGGCGGATGCGCCGGTCATTCAGATTCGTGACGGGCAGGCGGAATCCGACGAGGATGCGGATTACATCGAGGATACCGAAGATTATTCTGCGGATGAGGCAGAATACTCTGAGGATACCGAAGATTATTCTGAGGAGGATGCAGAATACTCTGAGGATACC
>CAMHUJ010000510.1 GCA_946188175.1 uncultured Ruminococcus sp. | reverse complement strand
ATTTTCTTTTTTCGTCAAGCATTCACCTGAATCCGCTCCGGATTTGCGGCATTTCGTGGATGCTCCCAAAAATTCCTGCAAAGACTGGACAATCCTGTCAAAATCATGTATAATAATACATACAAGTATCCGTCGGATTTCAGACTTTGTATTTCAATTCGCTATGAATACACGGAGGAATTATGAATCATACCGGAAAACATATGCTGCGCGCGATGCTCTGGCTGCTCGGCGCGGAGATTCTATGCCTGATTCTAGCATTTTCACTTGCGATTCTGCCGGATCATCCGGCAGTGCGCATCATCGGACTGCTCTTCGGCATCACAGCGCACATACTGATACTCGGAAGCTGTGCACAGAGAGCAGCTGCTGAAGACGTCATCATATACCGCACATCAAAGGTCAAAACGAAGATCGGCAAGATCCTGCTGATCGCAGCAGTCCTGATGCTGCCTTCCTATATTACATATCTGGTTCTGAACCTGAATCCAGACAGCGTTCTGATGCTGAATCTGTTTCCGCTGCTCAATGCGCCGTTTATCCGGATATACCAGTTTCTGACCGGCAGCAAAGAACCGTTTTCGGCTGTATCATCTGCCGCGCGTGCACTCATGGCGCTGCCGCCGCTGATTACCGGTACAGCATACGCAGTCGGATATTACAGCAGATATCTTCCTGCGGTTGCTGCGCTGGATGCCAGATCAAACCGGACATAAACCGCTCTTTCATGCATATCCTAAGTTCGCAGGCATTGCCTGCATGAAGAAAGGATGATTGCATGATGAAAAGAATCACCTTATGCACCGCTCTGGCTGCGGCACTGCTGCTGACCGGATTTCCTGCCGGTGCTGCCGGATACGGTCAGGGCAGAGAAACCGATGCGCAGAACCGTCCGACAGGCGCAGTATCATTTCAGGATGCATACGGGCAGTACGACGCCTATGCACTGACGCCGGACGACAGCCGCATCATCCTGACCTTTGATCAGGGATATGAAAACGGCTATACCGCCGGCATTCTGGATACGCTGCGCGAAAAGCATGTTTCTGCGATCTTTTTCCTGACCGGCGACTATGCGAAACGTGAACCGGCGCTTGTCCGGCGCATGATCGCCGAAGGGCACATGCTCGGCAATCACGGCATGGCACACGCAGCACTGCCTTCGCTCTGTGACGATGAGATTGAAACTGAAATCATGTCAATGCATGACTATATGCTGTCAGAATACGGCTATGAGATGCAGTATTTCCGTCCGCCCTGCGGAGAATATGACGAAAGGGCGCTGAAAAAGATTCAGGCGCTCGGTTATAAAACGCTGTTCTGGAGCGCTGCACATGTGGACTGGCATACCGACGCACAGCCGGAACCGCAGACAGCACTCGCCAGGCTGACGGAATCTGCGCACGGCGGTGCAGTCTATCTGCTGCATTCAGTATCCGCGACAAATGCGGAGATTCTCGGCAGCCTGATCGACAATCTGCACGCCGCAGGCTATACACTGTAAAAAAATCTGCTGTATCATGCATTGCACGGTACAGCAGATTTATTGTATGGAGCGAATCAGAAAATATGCGCCGATCAGCAGCCCGACAAAGATCAGAGAAAAAGCCGTGCCGACTGCAATCGTAATGAGACTGTGTCTGTCATAGGCGCTGCGGCGTTTCGGATTGCGCGGAATCAGCAGAAAATAGCTCTGCTTTTCATGATAGATATGCTGTCTGCCGAAGGATTCAGCCGGAAACAGACAGTAGTATTCCTGATTATCCACCCTGTATACAGCATGATCAAACCGCTCGGTATCATCCACGCGAAGGAACTCCCCTTTGACGCGGCGGCGAAACAGCAGTGCGACATCCGTAATCACAAAAAACAGGATGAATAACAGCATGGCGATTGCAACCAGACCGAGCACAATCGTCGCAAATACAACGAAAATCGTTTCCGGTGCAATACCGAAAAACAAAAGCAGTGCAATGATAATAACAATCGTGAATACAACTTCAAGCATAATATCCTCCTGTTCAGAAGGTTTCGCTTTCCTCCGGCAGAAACGGCGAGACACCGAGAATTTCAAATGCCTGCGCCTGCTGCCACATCTGCGGATTGATCTGTATTTCAAAGCCCTCGCCGGGTGCGGTCTGGATCTGCTTCGGGTCGAGCTTCGGGATACCGAAGCAAGCCATTGCATTCGCAATCACACCGCCGTGCGTCACGATTGCAACATGGTTGAAATCCTCCTGCATCATTTCCAGCAGGATTTTATGAAATCCCTGAAACGTGCGGATGCAGAGCTCGGATACGCTCTCCCCCTCCGGCGGCTTGGCATCCATACCGCCGCGAATCCATTTCAGGTATTCCTCGTTCTGCATGAGCTCCTCTGCGGTTCTTCCCTCGAATTTGCCGAAATGCAGCTCCCGGAACTCCTCTGCAACAACAATCTCCCTATCCGGAAACAGGATCTCTGCGCTTTCGGTACAGCGCTGCAAAGGGCTTGTGTATACACGCTGAACCTTCGGATATACATAGCGATCCGTTTTATCCAGCAGCTCC
>CAMHUJ010000509.1 GCA_946188175.1 uncultured Ruminococcus sp. | reverse complement strand
ATTGCCGCGGCAGTCGAACGTATACTCGAATATATTGCGTGCGCCGACACAGCCCTTTGCCACGACATTGTCGTTCGGCAGGATGCCGTATACACGCAGTCCGCTGCATATACTGTCGCCGACAAATACTGTGTCGTGCAGGAACGCGTAATCCTCTGCCGTCAGTCCGTAGGCATCCGGCGAGAGATCGGCAGCGGCACCCGTTGTCGTGGATACGACCGGAAGCTCACCGATTGTATATGCAGCCGTTCCGGTCGTGGCGGCAGTTGTCGTCACGGCGGTTGTGGTTGCTGTGGTGGGAACGGTTGTTGTTGTTTCTTTCGTTGTGGTTACGGTTGTTGCAGCCGCAGAGGTTGTGGCTGCAGCTGTGGTTGTTGTCTCCTCCGCAGAGGTTGCCTGTTCTCCGGTCAGAACCGTGATTTCCTGAATCCGGTCCTCCAGTGCGGAGGAATCCTCCATTCCGCAGCCGGTCAGACAGATCGCAGCAGCAAGCGCAATACTCCGGCAGAGCACGCGCCGATGCAGATGCAGCATAAAGTCAGTCACCGCTTTCTTTTATTATCTATATCTATATAGAGTCATTTTACCACAAACAGCAGAAAAAGTCAACCGGTTTGTAAGAAAAAACATGTTAACAGATGCGCGGGAGGAGTTCGCCCTTTGGCTGCGGCAGAATCGTCTGTGTGCCGATCTCTGTCTCCATGATGACCTTGCCTGCATCCTCTGCCGTTACGGTGCCGATGATCGCGGCATTCTGCGAATATTTGCCCTCGCGCAGCCTGGTTACAATCTGTTCCGCATGCTCCTGCGGCGCAAAAATCACCAGTCTGCCTTCGCATGCCAGATACAGCGGCTCCAGTCCCAGCATGCCGCAGACGCCCTTCACACGCGGGTCAACCGGTACACTTGCCGCATCCAGGCGGATGCCGACGCCGCTCTGTCCTGCGATCTCATACAGCACCGTGCCGACGCCGCCGCGCGTTGCGTCACGGATGACATGAATCTCATCGGTCACATCGTAGAGCGACTGCACCGTTCCCCAGAGCGGCGCGCAGTCACTGTCTACATCCGATTCGATGCCGAAATCATTGCGCGCAATCAGAATCGTGCAGCCGTGGCGTCCGACATCGCCGGTCACGATCACGGCATCGCCCGGTTTTGCAAGTGTTCCGGAGGTGTGCGCCTGCGGCATGATCTCGCCGATGCCGGTCGTCGTGATGAATACGCCGTCGCACTGTCCCTTGCCCGCGACTTTCGTATCGCCTGCGACAATCCGCACGCCGACCTCTGCTGCGGTTTTCTCCATAGCTGCTGCGATTTCCTCGAGCGCATCCATAGAGAAGCCCTCCTCGATCACAAATGCGCAGGTCAGATAAAGCGGCTTCGCGCCCATACAGGAAAGATCATTGACCGTTCCGCAGATCGAGAGCTTGCCGATATTGCCGCCGTTAAATTTCCACGGAGATACGATGAATCCGTCGGTCGATGTCGCTATTTTTCCGCTGATCTGCGGCAGAACTGCGGCGTCATCGCCGGTGAACATCGGGTTTGCAAAATGCGCCTTGAAAACGCTGTCGATCAGTTCGTTGGTCTGTGTACCGCCTGCGCCGTGTGCAAGGGTTACTGTTTTTTCGCTCATAGTATCCAAACTCCTTTGTATTATAAAAACATTCGCAGCGCAACATACGCCGCGCCGCCCGCAATCGCAAAAAATGTCTCGCGGTCAAGTGCTTTTTTCGCTTCCTCCGTCTGCTCCGCCTGATGCCTTTTCGCCGCGCGGATCGTCCGGATAATAAAGATCACCTCGTATATTACCAATGCCCAGAAAATGATCGCAGGCATAATTCTTCACCTCATTTTTTTAGTCAATCACTTCAAACATGCCCATAAATCCGCGCAGCTTCGTGCCGATATCCGTCTCCGGCGGCAGCAGCGCCAGCGCGACCTGAAACGGCTCTGCGTCTTCGGCATCGGTCTGCTGTAAATAGGCATAATCGCCGCCGATGTCCGTTACAATATAATCATGCGGTTCCATTTGTATCCTCCGATCTGCTTGCAAACGGGCGGTTGAAGGAGCCGATCTCGATGAGATTGCCTTCGGGGTCGGCGATGTAGCAGGTGCGCTGTCCCCACGGCTCGGTTTCCGGCGGCATTACCGGCTCCGCGCCCATTGCTGTGACGCGCGCAAATTCTGCATCGACCTCGTCAAATGTATCGACATAAAGCGCGATTTCAAAATGCCCGTTTGTGCTTTTGAGATATTCGTATTTCCGGCGCGTCATCTGCTCAAAATCCTTCCGCCCGTAAAGCAGAAACAATGTGCCGTCCTTGATAAGATAGACATTTGCGGTGTCCTCGTCCTCTTTGATCGCAAAGCCGAGTACATCCCGATAAAAACGGATCATTCTGCCCATATCTTCGACGAATAATCCGAAGCCGTCCAGTTTCATTTTTATCACCTTAGCTATATTGATAATATGCTGCACATGCGCCCTCATCGGAAACCATACATGCCCCGACCGGATGCTATGGGTGGGTAGAACCCACACCCAT
>CAMHUJ010000508.1 GCA_946188175.1 uncultured Ruminococcus sp. | reverse complement strand
GAATTGATGATCCGCATGCACCGGATGGGACCGAATCTCCGGCTGTATCTGATTACTTTTGTTCCGGACGATCCTGATATTTTACCGCTGATCGGAAGGCTTCGGCATGCCGGCATGGAAGTTGCATATGTAAAACCAGAGACAGGCGCATAAAGACAGGAACAAAAAAGTCGCTGAAGAGGGGGGAGAACATGACAGGAAAAGTGCAGGAACGGATCCGGCATGCTGTACTGTCCATGCTGCTTTCTGTCGGTCTCAGTATGGCACTGGCGGGTTCGCTGGATGAAATGCTGATTTCTCCCCGTATACTTTATGTGACTGCCGGTGTTGTGGCAGCTTTTGAACTGATATCCCTTCACAGAATTTCTGCCTGGGCAGGAGCTTTTGCGGCTGCAGCCGGGCTTGCATTCTGGATTTTTGCGGGAAACGGCGCACAGGCGCTTTCCGATGCCGGAATTGCTGTAAGTCTTCGGATGAAGGGAATCCGTACTGCAGTACCATTGACCGCAGAACTGCTCTCAAATCTGATAGCCGCAGGAATGGCAGTCCTTTGCTGTTTTTCAACGCTCCGGAAAGCCACCTGTATTCCCCCGATAATGCTTTGTGCTGCCGTTCTTATGGCTGTATGGTTTACGGATTCCATGGAACTGCTGCCCTGGCTTCTTCCGGCGCTGACAGCAGTTCTGACGGTGCTGCTGACATACCGGTATGAAGACACACGTATGATTCGGGTCCTTCCATGGACAGCCGGACTTGTGGCGGTTGCATTTCTGCTTGCAGGAATTACGCCCCGGGATAATCCGATACGTGAAAAGGCGGATGAGGTTCGTCAGTCTGTTCTGGATCGGTTGTTTTTCACAGAAGCGCGTGATGTTTTTTCTCTTTACTCTGTCGGCTTTTCTCCGCAGGGGGCTGATCAGCTGGGAGGGAAACCTAATCCCGCAGAGACACCGGTAATGCAGGTTTCAACACCACGGACAGCTTATCTCCGCGGTACGGTGTATAACCGTTACAACGGACACGGGTGGCAGAATACAACCGGCGGAAGGAGATACCTTTGGCAGTCACGCCGCATGATCAACATCCGGTCTGAACTTTTTGATGAAACGCTGCCTCCAGCCTCTGTACAGAATTCTCTCAGCGAATCAAGCACGGTCTCTGTCCGGATGCTGACAGACAGTGCTTCCACTCTGTTTGTTCCGCAGCGTGTACGTGAACTGAATCCCGGCGGAGAAACAGTACCATATTTTTCTAACGCATCGGAAATATTTATTACCCGCAACCTGCAGGCCGGAGATACGTGGGAAGTATCCGCGCCGCTCTATACTTCCACGGATCCTGGTATCGGCACGCTGACTGAGATCTGTGGAACACTTGAAGATCCGAAATGGGAAAATATCCGGAATACATATACTGAATTGCCGGCGCATCTGGAAAAACCGGTGCGTGATATTTCAGATGAAGTAACTGCTTTCGCAAAATCACCTTACGAGAAAGCAATTGCACTGCAGAATTACCTGCGTCGAAACTTCCGTTATACGCTGGATGTCGGGGAACATCCTGAAAATATCGATTTTGTTACTTCTTTTCTGCTTGACACCAAAGAAGGCTATTGCACGTATTTTGCATCAGCCATGACTGTGCTCTGCCGCATGGCAGGCCTGCCGGCACGTTATGTGGAAGGTTACCTCGCCGAGCCGAATGAAAAAGGTGAGGCACTTGTTACGGGCCTGAATGCACATGCTTGGACCGAAGTCTATTTTTCGGGATTCGGATGGCTGACTTTTGACGCAACGCCCGGAGGGCATTCTTCCGGTTCGGGAAGTAACAGCGGAAAGCAGAATCCACCGACGTCTGCACCGACGCCAGAACCAACACAGACGCCGACACCGAAACCAACAGACAGTCCGACTGCAGATCCTGAAGCGTCCGGCCCGCCCGAAACTCCTGATATGAATCCGAAGACAACGCATGAACCGGATGAAGTTTCCTCTGAGGTTCCTCCGGATGAACCTTCAGTAGAACCGAAACCTCCCAAAGAAATTCCTGATTCTTCAGCGGACCGCATAAACAACCCTTCACAGTTCCCGTGGTGGCTGTTACTGGCTGCTGCGCTGCTGATCGGATGCGGCTTCCGGATTCTGATAATCTCGCCTGTTTTCCGGGAGAAAAGGGCAAAAACGGAAGAAAAGAAGTTTGATCTGTGGGCGTATGAGACAGAATGCCTTCTGCGGGCTGAAAAGCTGGAACGCAGGGATGGTGAAACAATAATGGCTTTTGCACATCGTGTGGATGCGACAGCATTATTTTCAGAAAGTGTCACTCCGGCAGCGGAATGCTTGTGTCTGATCCGGTATTCAAAGAGACATCCGCTGGAATCAGATACAGGGCTGATGCGTGATACTGCGCTGCTTTTACGCAGTGAAATCTCAAAGGGTGCACGATTCCGCTATCTGATCCGAAGATTCTTTACAGCAGAAATACACGCTTCAATGAAGCTGCGGAAATGATGCTGCCTGCGAATCCGGAATGGTGTCTGTACTTGTCAAAATGC
>CAMHUJ010000507.1 GCA_946188175.1 uncultured Ruminococcus sp. | reverse complement strand
GCGGAAGCGGCGACGGGAATTGATTATGTCAATGCCGCGAGGAACGCGCCGAACGGCTGCACCGCGTGACCGAGCTTGCAAAGCAGCTCACAGCATACCGCCGTGAACTCGCGGATGAATTCTCGCGCAGAGTCGGCGAGGAGCTTTCGTATCTCAATATGCCGCGTGTCAGGCTCTCGGTCGAGCTGACACAGGGCAAGCTGACGCCGAACGGCATGGATCATGCGGAGTTTCTGATCTCTGCGAATCCCGGCGAGCCGCCGAAGCCCATTGCACAAATCGCATCGGGCGGCGAGCTCTCCCGTATGATGCTTGCGCTGAAAGCAGTTCTGGCAGAGCGTGATGCCATTCCGACGCTGATCTTCGATGAGATTGATACGGGCGTCAGCGGCAAGGCGGCGCAGAAAATCGGCTTGAAGCTCCGTGCACTGTCGCAGCATCATCAGGTCATCTGCGTCACGCATCTGGCACAGCTTGCCACGCAGGCGGTGCATCATCTGCTGATTGAAAAGCACAGCACGGATACATCCACCAGCACGGAGGTCTCGGTGCTCGACCGTGCAGCACGCATCGAGGAGATTGCACGCATCATGGGCGGCGACGACCACTCTGCGCTGCTGCTGCAAACCGCAGAGGCTGCGCTCGATGCCGCTTCGCAATCCCAAGCAAAGGAATGAAACCGCAATGGAACAACGCATTTCCGCCATACTGCACCGTTTCTCAAAGAACAGCCCCCTGCCTGCCGCGGATACAAAGCCGCGATTCGCAGGCATCGACATCGTCAAGATTCTCGCCTGCTTCTTTGTCGTATCGGTGCATTTTTTCCGCAACTGCGGATTCTACTCCATGCCGATCACACAGGATTTCGGCACACTTGCGATCTACGGGCGCTGGCTGACCTTCACCTGCGTTCCGCTGTTTATGATCACGACCGGCTTTCTGATGAAAAACAAGCAGCTCAGCGCAAAATACTATCTCGGCATCACGCGCGTACTCAGCATTTATATCGTCATCAGCCTGCTCTGCGTGATCTATAATCTGCGCGTGCTGCATCTGAATCTGTCTGGCTGGGATATTGTCCGCGGTCTGTTTATGTATACCGATGCGCAGTATGCGTGGTACGTGGAATATTATTTCACGATTTTCCTGCTGATTCCGTTTCTCAATGCAGGCTGGCAGGCAATGGGGACACGCGGCAAAAAAACGGCGCTGCTCCTGACCGTCATTCTGCTGACTATGGTGTCGCCGACCTTTTACATCGGTACGGTCAAGGCAACGCAGATCCGGATTCTCCCCGGATATTTCTACCGCTGCTATCCGATCGGATATTATTTCATCGGCGCCTATATCCGGGAATTCCCGCCGAAGCGCGACCTGAAGCATAAGCTCGTCTATATCATCATTCTGCTGGCGGCATGGATTTATGATTCGCTGATCACGCTCTGGCAATGCATGAAAAATACCGAGAACAACTGTGTCTGGTCCTCGTGGCACAACGACGACTATGCTGCCATGCCGACTGTCATTATGAGCACAATGATCTTCCTGCTGCTCTTTGATATCACCGTCAAAAAAGCGAAGACAGCGCAGATTCTGACTGTGCTCAGCAAGGCAACTTTCGCAGCCTATCTCATTTCCTATATCTTTGACTGCATCGCATACAGGCTGCTGAATACATACGTTGCCGAAATCCCGAAGCGGTTTCGTTTTATGCCGCTCATCGTTCCGACAGTTTTTATCTGCTCCATGTTCAGCGGACTGCTGATCGAGCTGCTCTATGAGCGCGCCGACAGCCGGATCCGCAAAGATATCGCCATGATCCGGCAGCGCAAAATGCACAAAAGTCTGCCGCCGGATGCACCGTAAAACAAAGAAAATCATTCCGCGCACCGCCTGAACGCTCCGGCGGTGCGTTTTATTATTGACAGTTTCCACAATCGCAGCACAGCCGGATTGTGCATATTTACCGTTACACCAAAATAAAAAATTTTTCATTGTTACAATTCGTAGATTCCTCCATTGACTTTTTTGTGCAAAAGTGATAAGATGAACATAAAGACAATCGTACCGTTTTCTGTTCTATGACAATGAGGGAGGGCTTTCTATGAAATCAATTCGCAAGCATCTCAGTACCGCAATGGCACTCTGCATCCTTGCCGGCAGTTCCGTGATGCCGGTTTCCGCAGAGGATATCCCCTGCAAACCGCCGCAGTACGGCGATACAAACTGTGACGGACAGATTGATGTATCCGATGCCGTTCTGCTGGCGCGCTTCAATGCAGAGGAGGACGTTATGATCTCCACACAGGGCAAGACACAGGGTGACGTCAATCTCGACGGTAATCTGGACACGGAGGATACGCTGCAAATCCTGCAATACATCGCAAAGCTGCGCACCAAGCTCGGCGTCCAATCGCAGACACCGCCGGAAACCGCGCCGACCGTCAATCTGACAAAGGATATCGCGCAGGATACGGTCAGCGGCAAAGCAGCCGATGAAACCTTTGTCTCCGGACAGCTCGGCTTTACCGCCAATCTGCTGCGCGAGACCCAC
>CAMHUJ010000506.1 GCA_946188175.1 uncultured Ruminococcus sp. | reverse complement strand
CCAGACAGTCCGACTTATATCCCTGTTCGCCGAGCCACTCCAGAAGCTGATACACAGAATTCGGGTTCTCGATGCCAGTAAGCCTGCGCATTTCTGCCGACAGTGTTGTCTTCGCCTGTGCATCCAGCATCAGTGCTGCCTCAACCAGCTCCATGTCAACACGGATGCCGCGATCGTTGATCTCCTGATCCAGATAAAACTGTTCCCAGATGAAATCCGGTACAGGGAAACGGGAAAGGCGCTGGTCGATTGCCAGTTCCGCCTCCACATCCTGCTTGTTGTAAGCCTTAAAGGTTTCCCATTTCTCAGGTGCATCGGCGGGTGTATGAAACTGTGGAACGCCGTCAACGGTATCATAGGGAACACAAAAATACTTGATGAGCGCCTTGCCCTCCGGCATCTTCTGCTGTTCCAGCTTCAGAGCAGCACCGGCGGAAGCAAGCGTCGATGGCAGACCGAGCGTCCTGCAATGGATCATGGTACACTGCCAGCCGACAGGACTCAGATAATCACCGACGGTATCGGCATCAATGCTGTAGCTTCGGAAGATCTGCGGATACTCCTCACGCAGATATCTGGAAAGACATACACGCTCAAATTGCACGTTGAATGCCCGCTTGATGACCGATTCATCGGTGAGAGCAGTCAGGATATCTTCGGGTACACGGTCACCGTTCGCCAAATCGTAAAGCTGCACTGCACCGTCATCAATCGCAACGCTCATAAGCGTGATAGCAAAATACGGAGAATCGGCGTAAGCGTACACACCACACTTGGTGATGTCACGGTCACTCCGAGTCTCCAGATCAATTTCTATAGTTTTCATGGTTACACTTCCTTAAACCCACCCGGACGGAATCCCGTCAGTCGCCCTCCCGACATTGCGTTGTTATTTCTTACGGTTCTTGAAGGTGTCGATCAGAATAGTGATCGAGATGGTTGTCCAGCAGAGCATCATAATGCAGCCGGACACACCCATAATCATCGTGAATACTGTATTCATACCGTCACCTCAAGAAAGGAAATCGTCGTCGTCATCATCCATGTCTGCGAAATCATCCTCAGCGCGGCTCTTACCGCCGAGAGGCTCACCGTCGCGGAGCTTCTGGAGATTATTCAGACCGCAGGCGATACCCTTGTTGCCGTTAGTATTGAAAGCGTAGAAGTTGATGGACGCTCTGCCGTAGATACCGGAGTACAGCTCACTGGTATCGAGAATCGGCTGGCAGGAAGCATCCACAACACCGGGCTTGGTAGCGCTGTTTGCGTTGATGAAGTAGCTGTCTGCGTATGCTTCGTCGTCGGGACGTTCCTCATCGCCATCACGCAGCGGCGTCTTGAGGGCTTTCAGCGGCGGGACGGTCTTGCCGTTGCCCTTGAGCTTACCCTGACCTTCCTCGTAAGCCGCCTTGATTGCCGCCTTGATCTTCTCGACGGTCACGGTATCAGACTTCGGAATGATGAGGCTCACGCTGTACTTCGGAGTGCCGCCGTTGATTGCCTTCGGCTCATTCACAATGAGGTAGCTGAAGCGGGTGTTTTTGCCAGTAACGACCTTTGTGGGATTGATAATCTTTGCCATGTTAATCTTCCTCCTGAAAATCATTGATTGTCCATGCCGGACGTTTGTCCGACTCTGGTACGAGTGTGGGTTTGCCCTGCGGCTTTTCGATCAGAGAGCCGAGCAGGGTGTTGAACTTCTTGGTGCCGAGCAGCTTGGTCATGGCGGTCACGCCCATGAGCTTTTTCTCAAAGGGATCGTAGCCTGCATCGGTGACTGCTGCTGCAACAGCATCGGGGGTTGTGTATCTGCGGTTGCTGCGTCCTTCCACGACCTTGAAGCCGGGGTAATGCTTTCCGCTGATAGCCTGTTCGAGCGCATAGGCTTTGACATCGTTCACCCAACCGATGAAGGTGTCCGCCCGATCGAGAATCATGCTGATCTCGTCATCGGCGAGTGTGTCGGGTACAGCGAAATCGTACTGCGCCATCTGCAAATTGTACTCCGCCCGCTTGCGGCAGGTCGCCTTGATCTTGCAGAACTGACAGTGCTTGCCCGCGCTATAATCGCCCTCGCCCTTTGCTGCAAGTGCCGCAGCAGGAATGAGGACTTCCTCTGCCCAGTTGAGCAGTTCCTCCTTCGTGACCTCTGCAATGCTGACATTATCGCGGCGGGGCTGAAATATAATCATGCGGACGGTCTGGATGTCATACAGGCTCTCGAAGAGATTCAAAGCGCCCAGCGCATACATACGCATCTGGCTGTTGCCCTCGGCATCGACAAGTACGCCGAGACCGTATTTGAAGTCGATGACGGTCATCGTGCCGTCGGCTACAATAATACAGTCAGCAGTGCCGAAACTCTCAGCAACCCAGCGAGTGAAGTCGAGACGCTGCTCGACCAGCACCTGCGGATCAGCGCAGGTCTCCTTCGCCGCCTGCACCTGTTCCATGACGAACTCACAGTAGGCTGTGGCGCATTCCTCCATCTCTTCGTCATAGTACTCCAGATCGGGGGTAGGATCGCGTACCTTGTGACCGAGCGCCTTCTTGACCTTGT
>CAMHUJ010000505.1 GCA_946188175.1 uncultured Ruminococcus sp. | reverse complement strand
TGATCGTGCGCCGGCGTTCTGCATCGTCGCAGCAGTCGTGCTGTTGTCGGCAGCGAATCCGGATTCGGAGCTTCGCGACCGCGTGATCTGGCTTGCATGCGTCAGCTCATTTATGATGTTCGTGCTGCTGCTGATCAGCTCGCGTGACGGACCGATACACGAAAATTATCCGCTGCTCTGGGAGCATGCGGAATCCCTGTTTGTATTCTGGCATTAAAGGAGAGCAAAAATGAATGATGCGCTGAAAGAGGTGCTCGATATCTGCAAAACGGGCAAATTCAAAAAGCTGTTTGTCGGCGATACGGAAAACACGCTGATACAGTTTTTCCGGTATTGCTTTGTCGGCGGACTCGCATTTCTCGTGGATTTTGCCGTTTCGTATCTGCTGTTCCGGTTTGCATTCGGCGAGCGGAAGCAGCTCGGCTGGGTTGCGAATTCGCTGTCATTTGTCGCAGGACTCGCGGTGAATTATATCATCAGCACCTTCTGGATTTTCAAGAACTCGAAGGTAGAGAATAAGCTCGTGGAATTTCTCAGCTTTGCGGCGATCGGCGTGGTCGGTCTGCTGATTACGATCGGCATCACGAAGCTCTTTGAGTTTTGGCTCGGCGACAGGACATCGCTGTTCCAGATCATAGCGAAGCTGGTTGCGACGGCGGTTTCGTTCCTCTGGAATTTCTTTGCAAGAAAGATTCTGCTTTACAGCAAGAAAAAGGAAGCATAAACCAGAGCAGGACTGATCAGGGTTTCATATTGAAGATTTGCCCCGAAGCGGAAATGGAATACGCTTCGGGGCATTGTGTTTTGCTTGCTGATTTATAGTAGCTCAGCATCTTCGCAATGTCAATAAAATCGCCATAGTACCTCTGACATGAAATCAGAAATACTATGGCAAAATCTGAATTATTGCTGAAAAACACGGTATTTGAGTACCTCGCCGGTTGCGGTCCGGATCGAGACCTCATATTCATAGTCCGGCGTCTCAAATTCGAGCTCATAGACATATGCGCCGTTGCTGCGGTCGATCTTCGCCTTTGTGAAATCAACGGCATCGCGCTCCGTCAGCTCCGCCATATGCAGCGCCGTATCGCGTGCCTTCAGCAATCCGACCGCCTGTGTAATATCCGCAGAGACCGGATGTACGTCCACGGTATTGACACTGCCTGTTGCAGCATTCAGCTCGATCAGATACTGTGTGCCGTCATCGAGCGTGAACGCGATCAGATAAGCGCCGCCGTCGAGCTTGACCTTGGTGAAGATCACCTGCGAGAGATTCAGGTCACCGACGCGCGAGAGTGCACGGGTTTTCGCCTGCGCCGGAGAGATGATGTTCTCCGGTTCTTCGGCGGTCAGTTCCTCGGCGGTGTATTTTGTCAGCATTGCATTGCGCGCGTCAATCTGCACGGAATAGAGCTTTCCGCCTGCGTCAAGCAGCTCGAATTTATAATAGCCCGAATCGCCGTCGGAAGCGCGCTTTTCCTTGATCATCAGCACATCATGCAGACCGGTTTTCGTGATCGCGGCCTGCCGGATCTGCTCGGCAGGAAGCCAGTTTTCGGTATCGAGAACAGAATCCGTTTCCGAATTTGTCTGACTGATGATTTCACCTGTTTTTGCGTCGATTTTGCATTCATAGAGCTGATTGCTGCCGACCGTGAAGCTCATAGAATAACAGGGCGGCGTTTCATCGGATTTGAGCTTTGTGCTGAGGAAGCATGCAGCATCCGGATCGGTGCCTGCCTGTTCTGCGGCGATGCGCTGTGCTTCTCCGATGCCGAGATAGGAGGAGGAAAAGAGCGTATCGACCTCGCCGGAATGCGGTGTATCTGTCACTTCCGGCATGCTGCGGTGCGGTCGTGCACTCCAGAGCAGGAGCAATGCGGCTGCCAGTACAATCAGCAGAACAATGCCGAGCACCATGCCCCAGAGCGGGACTGCGACCGTCTTGCCTGCGGGCTTCTGGACGGCAGTCCGTTTGATCTCACGGATCGCCGGAGACGGCGGCTCTGCATCCTGCTGCTGTTCTGCCTCGGCGATGCCGGAGAGCAGCAGCTCGGTATCGGTGACATGCCAGGGGATTTCCTTTGCGGCAGCTTCCAGATCCGCAAGCTCCGGCACATTGCCGTTCTGCATGAAGGTCAGCTGACGGAGGGCTTTTTCGGTTTTCTGCGCAAGCTCCTCCTCGCTCAGACCGGCAGCGGCAGCGGCTTCCGCAGCGGGAATGCCGCCGATTGTCAGTGCGAGTGCGCGGCGGCTGCCGGCGGGCAGCTTCAGGATCGGCAGCAGGGCATCGAGCGCGGAATCCTGCGGCAGATTCGGCTGCATGATGCGTTCGGGCGTGCGTGTCCGGCAGATGCGGACAAGCTGGCGGACGGCTTCCGGCTCCCATGCCTTTGGTGCGGCACGCAGCGCGGCGGCAATCGCTTCGGTGACAGTGCTTCTGCCGTCACTGAGCGAGCCCAGACAAAGCACCGCAGTCGGGAACAGTTTTTTTGCACCGCGCAGCAGCGCTTCTTCCTGAGCCATATCCGTCACCTCCGTATCATTTTCATTGTTAATATT
>CAMHUJ010000504.1 GCA_946188175.1 uncultured Ruminococcus sp. | reverse complement strand
CCGACGGCTTTACCGCATGCAAAAAAATACGCGAGTTTTCGGAAACGCCGGTCATCATGCTCTCTGCACGCGGCACGGAATTCGACAAGCTGCACGGCTTTGAGGTCGGTGTCGATGATTATGTCACGAAGCCGTTTTCGCCGATGGAGCTGATGGCGCGCATCCGGGTCGCACTCAGGCGCGGAACGCCGAAACCGGAACCGAAGAAAGATGAAATTCTCACAGCAGGCGGTATTGTGATTGATACGCCCGGCATGACAGTCACGTTGGACGGCGAAAAGCTCGAACTGACCGCAAAGGAATATGCGCTGCTGAAATATCTGTTGGAAAATCAGGGTATTGTGCTGTCCCGCGAGCAGATACTGAATGCGGTCTGGGGATATGACGATTACGTCGTTGACCGGACGGTGGACTGGCAGATCAAGCTGCTGCGCAATAAGCTCGGCGCATACCGGGACTGCATCCGGACGATCCGGGGGGTGGGATATAAATTTGAAACGTAATGCTTTCACATTTCAAAAGAAGCTCCTCTGTTATTTCATGTTTTTCACGGCGGTGATCTTTACCGTGCTCTGGCTGCTGCAAACCGTCTTTTTGCAGCGGTTCTATGACGGCATGATTATCAAAAATACGGTTGACGCTGCGGACAGTATCGTATCACAATTCGGCAGTGAGCAGATCGCCGATTATATTGATGAGATTTCCAGAGAGAACTCCATTGTTGTCTATGTAACCGATACAGAGGGCAATCTGCTTTACAGCTCCGATGAATTCCGGAAACTGCAGGGCAGGCATAACGAATGGGATGCGCGCGGCGGAAAGGGAATCAAAGGTGATCCCGCACATTACAGAATGCTGCCGGAGAACTACGGCAAATTTCTGCAAACGCTCCGTACATCGGCGGACGGCACTGCCGAACTGCACTCCGATGATCTTTACGTATACGGCAGATATATCACATTCAGGGGCGAGGATGCCGTGCTGTATCTCGGCGCTGCGCTGGGTGCAGTCGGTTCTGCGGCGCGCATCATCCGGACGCAGCTTCTCTGGGTGACATTGCTTTCTGTGGCTGTCGGGTTTGTGCTGGCATGGTTTCTCTCCCGCAGCTTTGCAAAGCCGATTGCGCAGCTCAATGAAAAAGCACATAAGCTCGGTGAAAATCAGCAGGATACACCGTTTTCCGAGGGGTTCTGCACGGAACTGGACGACCTGAACGGTACACTGGACAGAACCGCCGGAAAGCTGAAACAGAACAGAGAGTTTCAGAATGAATTTCTTGCGAATGTGTCCCATGATCTGCGCACACCGCTGACCATGATCAAAGGCTATGCGGAGATGATACGCGATATTTCCCGTGAGGACGAACAGCAGTGCGCGGCGGATGTCGCGGTGATTGTGGAGGAATCCGACCGCCTGACTGCGCTTGTCAATGAGATTCTGGAATATTCCGAATTGCAGATGACGGACAAAGAGCCGGTTGCGGAGCAGGTCGATTTCAGCGGGATTGTCAGCTCTGTGACAGACAGCTTTGAGAAGCTCTATGCAAAGGACGGATTCACCTTTGCACGCAGCATTGCAGCCGGTATTCAGATCAGCGGCAATGCATCCAGACTGCAAAGAGCCGTCTATAATCTGCTGGACAATGCCGTGCGTCATGCCGGAGAGGACAAATGGATCGGCGTGACACTCAAATCCGACGGACAGACTGCCGCCGCGGAAATTTCCGATCACGGCAGCGGCATTGCACCGGACGACATGGAACACATCTGGGAGAAATATTATACGAACCGCCAGCGGCGCGGCAAGGGTGTTTCCGGTCTGGGGCTTGCGATCGTGAAGCAGACCGTCACGATGCATAACGGCAAATGCGAAGTCTGCTCCGAGCCGGACAAGGGCAGCACATTCCGGATTCTTCTGCCGGAGGAACATGCCGGTATCCGTGATGATTCTGAAGAAAACTGATGCATCGGCGCACTGTTATCCGGCAGTGCGCCGATTCTGCACCCTGTAAAAGCTGCGCCGGACATTGCATATTCGCAGATGCCTGCCGCGTGATATATCTGTTCTGAAATTGCTTTTTGGCAAATGATATGTTATACTGGAAACAGTTTTACGCTGCGATCTGCCGCGTCAAATCACATTCTGATTCAAAGGAGCACGCATGATCAATATGAGCAACCAGACAAAAAGCTCGCTGCTGTATCTGGCGCTGCTGTTTCTCGGCGGGCTTTGTCATCGTTCACAGAATCGGTCGTGATCGTCAGCGTGAGATTTTCCGCATTCTCCGGCCGCATCCGGTTTCATACCGATATATATGCGGAAATATGCAAATAGTGAGCTATTGTGCGAAATCAGATTCAAGTATACAAAACCGACTTTTTGCACTGTAAACAAAATGCCGCCTGATTTCCGGTCAGACAGCTGTGAAATATCATTTTATCCTGCGCAAAAAAACACCTGCCGCACGCCGAAGGGGAGGCATGCGGCAGATGTATTGTTTCTGAATCAGCTGAGCTTCCAGCTGTCCATGGAGATATTGTTATTGAATACGAAATAAAGGTCCGTCTTGCCGGAG
>CAMHUJ010000503.1 GCA_946188175.1 uncultured Ruminococcus sp. | reverse complement strand
CGGATTCCGTCAAAGAAATCGGCGAAAAAGCATTCGCCTTCTGTTCGCAGTTAAAAACGCTGCATCTGCCGGAAAGCCTGACCGAGATTCCGGAAGGCATGTGTCAGGGATGCAGTTCCCTTCGCAATATCAGCATTCCGGCAGGCTGCACGCGCATCGGTGCAAACGCATTCTGCGGCGCATCCATTACAGAAATCGACATTCCGGAAAGCGTCAGAGAGATCGGTGACAATGCCTTTTTGGACTGCATTCGTCTCAGCAAAATCACACTGCACGAGGGACTTGAAAAGCTCGGCGACCGCTGTTTCTACGATTGCCCCGCCGAAGATGTCACGATACCGGAATCTGTGAAGGAGATCGGTGAAGATTGCTTCGGAATAAGTCAGTATCCGGATACTTATGCATCTTCGCGTCCTCAGGAGATCGGCGTCCGCACATCGGAGACAACATACACCACCGCTGTACCGGCTGCAAATCTGCCGCAGCCCGCGGCACAATCTGCCGCAGATGAACCATCCGGCAGGATCGGCGACAATATCACATGGGAATTCAAAGACGGCATCCTGACCCTCACCGGCACCGGCGCGACGGATTCGTTCCGGCGCAGACAGGATTCCCCGTTCTGGGATTTCGCGCCGCAGATCAGCAAAATCATCATCGGCGAGGGCATCACGGAGCTCGGCGACAATGTCATCCGGCTGACGGATGAGATCGCCACAGAGATCGTATTTCCGGATTCGCTGCGCCGCATCGGTGCATACAATTTCAACGGATATACGCAGGAGGAACTGAATCTTCCGCCGCATCTGGAATCCATCGGCGACAATGCATTCTATATCACGCTGCATCTCAAAAAGCTCGTGATTCCGGATTCTGTCAAAGAGATCGGCGACGATGCGTTTGCCGATGCACAGGAACTGGAAGAGGTCATTCTGCCCGACACGGATATCAACATCCGCACCGGCGTATTCGCAGGCTGCCCGCAGCTCAGGCGCGTGCATCTGCCCGTCGGCATGACCGAAATTCCCGACCGGCTTTTTGCAGCATGCAATGCGCTGTGTGAGTACAATCTTCCGCAGCAGATCACAAGCATCGGTACGGTTGCATTCTGCGGCACCGCAATCACGGAGCTGGACATTCCGCAGACCGTAAAGGAGATCAAGGCGAGCGCCTTTGCCGAATGCGCCAAGCTGCGAACAATTACGCTGCATGAGGGGCTCGAATCGCTCGGTGATCAATGCTTTGAGGGATGCGCCGCAACGGAAATCCGCGTACCGGAATCGGTGAAATATATCGGCGCGGACTGCTTTTCGGATTCTGCTGTCGAGACGCTGACGCTCCCTTCGCATCCGGATTTGCAGATCGCCGAAAATGCACTCCCGACCGGCTGGCTGCAATCGCAGAAAGGCTTTCTCACGCTCGGTGACGGCATCCTCTATCAGTACCGCACCGACGTTGACCCCGAGGAACTCACCGTTCCGGAGGGCATCCGTGTCATTTATCCCGAGGCGATTCATGCATCTGCTGCGAAATCCGTCATATTCCCCGAGAGCCTGCGGGAGATTCGCTCGAATGTGCTCCATTGCAGCGCAGCGGAGGTTCTCATGATTCCTGCGGGTACGGAGTTGATCGCTGACGACGCATTCCGCACATGCCCGAATCTGAAGCTGATCCGCGGCGATTATTATTCCGCTGCACATGCCTATGCATGCAATCATCAGATTCCGTTTGAGCCGCTGCATCCGGACAGATCCGCCGAAACGGCTGCACCCGATTCCGAATCCGAGCTGCTCAGCTTCGGCAACAATCCGGGCATATTCGGCGAAAAATATGAAATGACCGATGATACGAAGCAGACGCTGTTCCAATACACCCCGAGCTATCTGAGGGAGAACATGCAGACGGAAATCGACAAGGCATGGGCAGGCTCGTGCTTCGGGCTCTCCGCCGTGACAATCCTCGCAAAAGCCGGATTGCTCAAGCCGGAAAAGCTCGATCCTTCTGCCAAAACACTGCATGACGTCAAGCCGGATATGCAGGCGAAGGATATCATCAACTATTATCATGCGACATCAATGCTGACCGGCAGAAACTATTTGCAGAATTATCAGCACGAGAAAACACAGTTCCAGAAGCTCTGCCATGCGATCCGCTGCGCAGAGAATTATCCTGCTTTCGTTCTGCACCGCAAATGACGGCGGGCATGCCGTTGTCGGCTACGGGCTGGAATCCGGCGAATGGACATGGAACGATCAGACCTATAACCGCCGCATCCGCATCTGGGATTCCAATTACGACGGGCTCGACGACCGCTGCTGCATCTATTTCGACGACCTCAGCCTGCGGTTTACGCTCCCTGCATACGGCATCGTTTTCAATCAGGATGAGGAAGCCGATCTCGGCGCGATCTCGGTGATCTTCGATACGCCGCAGATGCTCAACGAGGCGCCGCATCCGGCACTGTTTGTCCGCGGCGATCTCACCGGCGACGGCATTGTCAGCGCAGAGGATGCACAGCTTGCACTGACCGCATATACCGATGCGCTCGCAGGCAAAACGATGCACCTGACCGCCGCGCAGATCA
>CAMHUJ010000502.1 GCA_946188175.1 uncultured Ruminococcus sp. | reverse complement strand
ATGCAGATACATTTCGCCGTCACTGTTTTCGTATACAACCCAGACACCGCCGGATAAATGCTTGCAGATCAGCTTGACAGCAGCTTCAAAATTTTCATGCCCGTTCGTCTGCGGATCATTCAGCGGTTCAATCGCAGAAACCAGAATCACCGGAACGGAAATACCAATCAGTACAGCGGAAAGCATTGCCGCAGTCTGATCCAGCGTATCGGTGCCGTGGGCGATGATAATGCCGTCATACCGCCGAAGATCTAGCGCTGAGATCGTCCGCAGCATCGTGCACCAGTCATCCGGCGTCAGATCTTCACTGAGACGGTTCAGCGGCATCTGCACATCAAACTGCACGGATGAATAAGGATGCGCCAGCCTGTAATGCTGTTCCAGCACTGTACATGCCGAACTGACATCACTGCGGCGCGTCCCGTCGGAACCGGAACGGCTGCAAATCGTACCGCCGGTCAGAATCAAAGCAATCCGCATATACTTCCCCCGATCTTACGAAGCATCGCCGGAAACCGTTTCCAGTGTGACACAGACAATCTCCGGATGATTGAACAGTCGTACCGGAAATCCGCTGTTGCCGAGACCGCGGCTGAGATACATCGTTGTATCCCCCTCTGTATAGATCCCGTCGGAATATTTCGGTAATACACCCTGATCCGGTCCGTATAAACCCTGATGCGTAAACGGAATCCGCCACTGACCGCCGTGAACATGTCCGGAAAACACCAGATCAACGCCGGTTTCCGCGTAATAATCCTTCAGATACTGCGGTTCATGCGCGAGCAGAATCTGAAAATCATCCGGCGCTTCATCCGCAAGTGTTTTTAGAATATTTGCTTGCAGGGAATTGTCATCCAGTCCGATCAGCGAGAACGTCTGACCCGTATGCGACTCGACCTGCACACATTCATTATCCAGAAAATGCACATTCTCAATGTTTTTTATTTTCTCCTCAAAGCCGCTCAGAACAGGCTTCGGCAGTTCATGCTCATGATTGCCGTATACGAAATAGGTCGGCGCGATCTCCGGAATCTGCTCCATGAAAAGCACCGCATTCGCAACATTCGTATGATTGCTGGCGTCAATGGTATCACCGGTAATGACAATGATGTCCGGTTTCAGAGCGCGGATCTCACGCAGAAGTGACTCATTGTTTTCCATGAACACTTTGTTATGCAGATCAGTCAGATGCACAATTCGGAAGCCGTTGAAGGAAACAGACAGCGAATCCGTTTTATATGTATACTTCGTGATGTCAATGCGGTTATTGGCACCGAAAAATATAACGTCCAGCAGAAAAAACACCAGTATCCACATTCCGATTCTGCGTATGATGTATGCTCTCCTGCTCTTTTTCTGAATCTGCTCTGCACTGCTCTGTTTCTGCATACAAAAGTCCTCCTGCGTTCAATGGAATATCGTTCAGACAAACAAACCGAAACCGCGCAGGCGTAAACCCGCGCGATTGCGTATATGCGAACGCGGATACGGCTAAAAAAGCCGTATCCGTGCCCGAATGTGAATTTGTGAATAACGGTTCAGCGAACCGGATCAGTGTGCAAGATCGTCAGCAGTG
Organism: uncultured Ruminococcus sp.; assembly: GCA_946188175.1. GTDB lineage: Bacteria > Bacillota > Clostridia > Oscillospirales > Ruminococcaceae > Firm-04. The sequence continues at coordinate 1,006 of CAMHUJ010000502.1, read as the reverse complement.
ATCAGCTTTGCGACAAACTGGAGAATCTTTGTGACATCATCCATATCAACATTGTTATTATGGGTGACATCCGCATTCAGACGGCCGACACTCGTGATGTTAGCGGAAGAATCCTCTGCGCAGAAACGCGCCACCAGAACAGCATCCGCAACGTCAACCTTACCGCTGAGGTTCGCATCGCCCCACATGGTCACTTCATCCTTACGCTCAGAAGCAGAGCTGGAAGAAGTGGTCGTTGTCGTGGTTGTTGTGGTGGTAGTAGTGGTAGAAGTCGTAGACTGCTGGGTCTGCTGCGTCGGCTGGGTCTGCTGAGTACCGCTGCCGTTGCCGGTAACAGACTCAAGTGTCGCGCTGGTCGGCCACCATACAGTGATCGAAACCTCATTTGCGCCGGACGGAACTTCGCACTCAACGGTCATTTCGCCGCCGGACGGAGCTGCCTTCCATTCGGTCATCTTGCCGTTGATCTCGAAGCAGCCGTTTGCCTCAGTATCGTTGGAGTTGGTCTTGAGTTTGAAGACAACCTTGCTTGCGCCGCCGGTCTGAACAACCCACTTCGGATTGTTATCCATATCCTCAGCCTTGGTAAAGGTCAGAGAGCCGCCGGACTGATTGGTGGTTCCCTGCGTGTTCTGAGACGGCTGGGTATTCTGCGAAGGCTGTGTGTTCTGTGTCGGCTGTGTATCCTGCGTGGTCTGCTGTGTCGTCTGTTCAGTCTGAGCAGGCTGCGTATTCTGAGAACTGATGCTACCACTATAAATCTTCTTTACGCCCGGAATCGAGCTGACAGTAGAACCTGTTTTGTAGAAGTGATAGAGACCAGCTGCTGCGCCGACAAAACCTGCGTTATAGTCAAGCGCTACCTCATTGCCGATATAATCAGAACGCTTGTCTGCATAAGTACCGTTTCCGTCTACAGGACCGCCGCAGAGTGCGCCGACGAGCAGGTACTTATTCGGTGTTCCGTCGAGACTTGCATCAGCACCCACTTCCGGAGATGCTGCTC
>CAMHUJ010000501.1 GCA_946188175.1 uncultured Ruminococcus sp. | reverse complement strand
AAAAGGGTGTACAGACATTGCAGTCCGCACACCCTGATTCTTATTGTTCCTGTCTGACACGCTCTGCAAGGCTGAGAATCTGCTCCTTCAGCTGCATGGTATCATAGGCGCCGCGTATCTGATCAATCGCCTTTTTTGAGCGGTTGACCCAGATAGTCCCGAAATGTCCGCCGAGCGTATGGGGCGGAATAATGTCGATATTCTCATGCCCCTCCGGAAGCTGAACCGGTTTGACCTTATGATGCAGCCAGACCGTGATCGTTCTCGTCCAGCCGAGTTCATGCATTTGCAGAACCGGCGTATTTGCACTGATTCCGCCGTCGAAATATCCCCTGCCCTGAATCCGCACGCCGTCCGTACCTTCATAAACAACCGGAATCGCCGAGGATGCAAGAATGATTCTGCGGCGCTCGTCAAGCGAGTATTCCGAAAGATCAAACACCTTCGGATTCCAGGGGGATTTGCTCTCGGTACAGACCGCATACAGCTTCCGTTTCTGCGATGCAAAGCGGATATTTTTCACGATCAGATCATTGATCTTCTCCTGTGAAATCGGAAATCCGGAATGCACTGCATTTGTTGCCAGCTGCAACAGCGCATCCTTGGGTACATTGTTTTGCAGCATCGAATAATACCGGTAGAATTGCAGCACGCGCTGTTCCTCGGGATCAGCGGAGGACAGCCGCGGATAATCCGCCTTATTCATCGGCGCAATCTGCGTATCCTTCACCTGAAAGCTCTTATCGGGATTCAAATGCAGCAGATCGCTCTGTTTCAGATTCGCCCAGACATCCGCCGCGCGCTCCAGACCGACGGTATCGAGCAAAGCGGCATTCATAGCGCCGACCGATGAACCGATAATGCCGTCAATCAGCTCCGTGACATGCAGTTTTTCCAGTGCGCGCCAGACACCGATCTCATAAGCGCCCTTTGCACCGCCGCCGCTGAGCACCAGTCCGATTTTATTTCTGCTCATAGATGCCACTGCTCATTCATGAATGCAACACGCGCGGTCAGCCATTCGGACAGATAATCCGCCGCGAGTTTCTCCGAAACGCATTTTTTCGCTCTGGCACAGAGTTCATTCGCAATCGACTGATTGGTCATGCACATGCCCCAGCGCTGATCATTTTCCTTGAATGCATCAGCATGCTGATCCTTATCCGCAGTAATCTGTTTGATCGCACTGTCAAAAACACCTGCATCATATGCAGCCGACCATTTATGGCGAATGATCTCCTGATACCAGTCCTGATACATCAGAACGGTCAGCCACGGGTTGCAGTATTCATCTTCACCGTTGACATCCGGTACAATATTGGCTGCATAGAAGCCGGTACCGTCAGGGCAGCGTTTCTTGTTTCCGAGACCGGAGTCGAAGTCCCACGGCGCTTCAAAGGTCAGCTTTTTATCGCCTTCCGCGCTGAAATCAGCATCCATATAGAAACTGCTCCAGTAGATATCCGCATCACAGGTCAGTTCGCTGATGATGTACATATCTGCAAGCGAATCGACATTGACAACAGCCTCGACCGCCTCCTGCGGCGTCAGGTCGGCATTCTCCTGAATGCCGGAATAATCTTTGTTGAAGCTGTATGCTTTATTGTCATATGCCGCATGATACATGATATTGTATACATTATTGACATAGGACGCAATGAAATCATGCTGTGCCTGCGAATAGATATCACTCTTGATCGTGATACCGGTTACCGACCGCGAATCATCCTCATCGACCGGCAGACATGTGATCGTCCTGCCGCTGCCGTCATTGCCGTCATAGGGTTTCAGCGGCGCATTGTCCATATAATCAACATAGAATTGATGCAGCGCATCCTCATGATGATAATAGCCGTCAAATTCGAGGAAATAGCCGATATCCGTGCCCTGATCATCCTTCTCGGGGTCATTGATGTCCACGCGGCTGGACTGCACCTGCTGCATATCGGTCAGCAGATAAACGCCCCAGTATGCGCCGTTGATCTCGACCTCGACAAGTTCCGCATCAGCGGCATAAAGTCCGTCCGGCTCAAGAATCTCACGGGCAATTTGCAGCGCAGTTTTATCTCGCAGCATGGATGCATCCTTATAGCAGGCAAGCAGGAGCCAGTTTTTCGCTTCGGAACCGCCTTCCCCGTTGATCATCTTCTGCTTCTCGGTGAATTTGATGCGCAGCGGCTTTTTGTCATAAGTCGTTGTCCAGTTGCCGCGCACCTTGACCTCTGCTTCCGCATCAGCGAACTGAATACCGCCGTCGGGGCTGCTCAATGAGACCTTGCAGGTTTCATAATACGGTGCAGGCGGAATTTTATATCCCGGCGTCCAAGATGCAATATCTTTGGCAACATGCTCCGCAACAGGCACAGTCACAAAATCAAGCACATCGGGGTCCTGATTGACCGTCTGAATGGAAATCACCGGCATTGTCGTCGGCTGACGTTTTTCGGCAGTTTCCTTCTGTTCAGTGGTTATGGCAGTCTGCGCAGAGGATTCCGCTTTGCTCTCTCCGGAGGGTGTCTGCGGCGTACAGCTGATCAGCAAGCATCCCGCCGCCGCAAGCAGAATGCAGGTCTTCATTTTTTTCATATTGTATTATTT
>CAMHUJ010000500.1 GCA_946188175.1 uncultured Ruminococcus sp. | reverse complement strand
CCAGATATTGACATATAGGCGAATGCGCTGTATAATCATAGTAAAGAGGATCGGAAGTTAGAGGAGAGCGTGCTGTGGCTGAATTATTTTACAACATAGAGATTATTTCCTTTCTGGAAAATCGAAACTTTGAGCATTTTGTTTTCAGAAACGGTTGTGCATATATCAACTCTCATGAAGCAGATGAAATCATCATTGAAGCACCGGACAATCAGATCCCGGATGATAGAATCCGATACATCATAGATGCGCTGTATCATCTGGATGATTGTATCCAAAAGGCACATAGCTGGCTGGAACATATATCCTTGAAGAATGATAAATGGTATCCTCACGCTTTGAATCAAGGCTTTGAGGTGTATGGAATGTACTTTGGCACATACACCTACGGTCACGAACCCGAACCCGTTACAAACGGATTCACGCTTTCTTTCAAAGCGGCAGGAGAATATTTCCCCTGCAAATTTACCGTAAAATTCTGTCGCAATGACATGCACCCGTTTGCTGTTGAAGAATGGTTGGAATAAATTATCGTTTACTCAATAACGAAAGCCTGATAGTTACAAGCTGTCAGGCTTTCGTTGTCTCAACTTTTTGCTGGTTATATAAATGTATGCAGGATGCCCGACACAGACACCACGATTGCACCGGCAGCAAAGGTTTTGAGCGCAGCGACCTTCACGACCGCATTGTTATCCTAGGTCTTTCAGGGATACCTCGCCCGGCTTGATTCCGGTGAGGTTCGTTGCAGATACATTCGGGGGCTTGGTCTTTTCCAGAGCCTGACTGCCGTTTTTTGCCGCTTTCATCTGTGCTCTCGCTCTGGCACGGTCATGCTCCATGCCGAGCAATTCGCGGAACAGGCGACCGACAGAATCCAGCACTCACTTAAAAGCGGAAAGTGCCGCTTCTGCTGCTTTTTCCGAAACCTGCATCGAAACAGCAGTCACATCTTCGCTCATGTTCATTCAGGTTCACCTCCGTCAGGGGACAAAAAAGCCCGATGTTATATATAGTAGAATACTTCATACTCCATAACATCGGGCCTGATATCTATTCAATTGTTCAGTAGGGAATCCGGAAGTAGTCCAGATACGCCTTGAATTGATCCTGCGCGGTCAGAATCGTGTCAGTCAGCCAGCCTCGCTCCTGCTGCCAGTTTTGCAGACCGCGGTAGTAAAACAGCTTCATCTCATCTGTGATGATGAACGGGACAATGCTGTGTTTCAGGCATTCTTTCAGCATGATAAGTCTGCCGACTCTGCCGTTTCCGTCCTGGAACGGGTGAATTGCCTCGAAATCGCAATGAAATGCAATAATATCGTCCAGCGTAACAGTATCCAGCGCGGCATACTTTGCAAGGAGCTGTTTCATGCGACCGGCAACCTCATCCGGTGAAGCGGTCACTTTACCGCCGACTTCATTTGGCAGGCGTTTGTAGCTTCCGACTGCAAACCATTCCTTCCGGCAGTCAGCCGTACCGGTTTTTAGAATCTTATGCAGTTCTTTGATGAATGCCTCACGCAAAGATTGCCTTGCGTTGGTGATCACATAGTCAATGCAGCGAAAATGGTTGACGGTTTCGATGATATCATCAACATTTACGACCTCTTTTTCAAGACCGATCGTATTGGTCTCGAAGATGGAGCGAACCTGATCATGCGTGAGCTTGCTGCCTTCCATATGATTGGAGTTGTAAGTCAGCTCAACCTGCACTTTATGATAGATACCGCCTTTCCGGTTGCTCCGCATTTCGTCCCGCAGGATTTCCAGCAGCGTATGCGGCTGTTTCAGGTCGCGTCTGCCGGGCTTTGCTGCATCTGCCGGTATATGCCAGGTTTTGCCGATCAGCACTGCACCGGCAATTCTTCCTTCCGCGCAGTAGTTGCGGACAGAACGCTCTGAAACGCCCCATTTTGCAGCGATTTCTGCACATTTCAGCATATCCATATGATCACCTCTTTCCTATATGATACCACATTACCGGCAAAAAGTCAATGGAAATTCAAGGCGAATTTTGCCGATAAATATGTCATCATTCATCCTGAATGCCCATCAGGGAGCAGAAGAAGTTTTCCGAATCGACGGCAAGGCGGTTCAGATAAGCCTTTTCGTCTCTGCGGTATGCGATCAGCGGAGCGCAGTCCTCATCGGTCAGAACGCCGCAGATCTGCGGGAGCATATCGTCATCGAGCATGAAAACGGTATCGTCTAAAGGTGCGTCCTCATCATCGGAATCCGGCTCGTAGACGCCGGGAATCTCATAGGGATTGAAGTCCGGGCAGGTGTCGATGTAGCGCTGGAGGCTGTTCGCCTCCACGAAATATTTTCCGTCTTCGTTTTTCGCAACCAGGAACGGGCGGCCGCTGATATATGCCCGCTTGCAGATTTCGTTCATGAAGGGCAGGCCGTAGCCGAGCATATTGGCAGCTGCATACATCGGATGGAATTTCACAGTCATGTTCATCTGCTTCATATTCTTATCTCCTTTTCAGTTGACGGCACCCTGATCCGGATGCCGGTATCGGTTTTCCTGCGTTCAGGACAGGCGGCTGACAGCCGGGCATCTGATTATTCCGCCGCTTGGAACGCACCGATCCG
>CAMHUJ010000499.1 GCA_946188175.1 uncultured Ruminococcus sp. | reverse complement strand
ATTGCAGCAGCAGATCACCGCGCAGGAGAATCAGATCAAGACGCTCGAGCTCAATCTGAAATCCGCGAAGCTGGCGCTCGAAACTGCAAGAAAGCAGAAATCCGACGGCAAGGTCGTAGCAACGATCGACGGCATCGTCAAGAAGATCGGCAAGAGCTCCGATGAAGCGGATGCAGAGACGGAGCAGCAGGAGCAGCCGGATATGCAGGAGCAGGACCCCTTTGCCGAACCGGCAGAGGATGACAATGCATTTGCAGTCATTGAGGGCGCGGGCGGTGTCGAGGTTATCTGCGAGGTGCCGGAGCTGTCGCTGGCAAAGCTGCCGGTCGGCACGATTCTTAATGTGCAGTCCTATCAGAACGGCGCATTCACCGAGGCGGAGGTCACTTCCGTCGATGAGGAACCCTCTGCCTACAGTGCAAACCCGTGGCAGGCTAACCCGAACAGCTCGATGTATCATCTGCATGCAAAGCTCATGGATTCGACGGATTTCGTCATCGGAAACGGCGTCAGTGTCACGGTTCCGCAGGAGCAGCGGGAATCTTCCAAGAACAAATCCGTCTATCTGCCGATCCACTATATCCGGCAGGAGGGCGGCGACCATTACATCATGAAGGCGGATGAAAACGACCGCCTTGTCAAGCAGTATGTCAGCGTCGGGCAGATTCTCTGGGGCTATTACATCGAGGTCACCGGCGGTCTGGACGTCAGGAATGACCGCATCTGCTTCCCGTTCGGCACCGATGTCAAGGAGGGCGTGAAAACGCAGGATTCGACCGAAGTGCTTTATCCGTCCAATTACTGATACGATCACGGATTTCGTTTTTGCATCAAACGTAAAATAAGAATTTGGAGAGACAGTAATGTTTGAAAATATCAGGCTCTCTTTGCAGGGCATCTTATCGCATAAGATCCGGTCGTTCCTGACGATGCTCGGTATCATCATCGGTATTGCGGCAATTATTGCAATCGTCTCGACGATTGAGGGTACGAACGCGCAGATCAAGAACAACCTGATCGGCGCCGGAAACAATACCGTCACAGTGCAGCTCATGCAGGGCGAATGGCCCTATGATTTTTCGTATAACGCACCGCCGGAGAATGTCCGGATGATCTCGGAAAAGTATAAGCAGCGCATTCTCGATCAGAAGGAGATTTCCGCCTGCACGCTCTACCGCACGCGCAGCAATGCCGAAAGCGTATGGTATGTCGATCAGCGGCTGGAATCCTCCTCGATCATCGGCATTGACGAGGATTATCTCAGCACCATGGGCTATGAGATCGCAGAGGGCATCAGCTTTACCGATGCGCAGTATCACGACTTTTCCAAGGTGCTGCTGGTCGATTCCTCGATTGAGCGCGGACTGTTCAACGGTGAAAGTCCGGTCGGCAAGGTCATTGACATTTACGGCGAGCCGTTCACGATTATCGGTGTTGTCGCAAAGCGTTCGGGCTTTGAGCCGACGATCAACAGCGTCGATGACTACTTTATGTATAACCAGACTTCAAGCGGTCAGATTTTCATGCCGACAAACGACTGGGGCATCTGCTTCCGCTATGACGAGCCGCAGAACTGCGTGGTGCAGGCGGTCGATACCGACAGCATGACCATGGCAGGCAAGAAGACGGCGGATATCCTCAATGAGAATGTCCGCAAGGCGTCTCTGGGCGGCGAGGAGGAGAATGAGAATCCGGAGCTCGGCATGGGTACGGTCGAATACAAGAGCGAAAGCCTGCTGGAGCAGGCAAAGGCTTTGCAGGACCTCTCAAAATCCACGAACAATATGCTGATCTGGATTGCAAGCATTTCGCTGCTGGTCGGCGGTATCGGCGTTATGAATATCATGCTGGTATCCGTCACGGAGCGTACCAGAGAGATCGGTCTGAAGAAGGCGCTCGGTGCACGCAAGAAGCGCATCCTTGCGCAGTTCCTGACGGAGGCATCCGTGCTGACGAGTATCGGCGGTCTGATCGGCGTTCTATTCGGCATTGCGCTCTCAAAGATCATAGCGAATCTCGCAGAGGTACCGGTCTCCATATCGACCAAGGCGATTGTGGTATCGGTTGTCTTCTCGACGGTCGTCGGTATCGTATTCGGTCTGCTGCCCTCGATCAAGGCTGCAAACCTCAACCCGATCGACGCACTGCGTTATGAATAAAAAGAATCATACGGAACAGGGAAAATGAAATAAGAAAAAGCCTGCGGCTGCCTCATGCGGACGCAGGCTTTTTTGATGTCGGGAAGCGTCAGGAAGGAGGAGGGAGGAAGGAGAAAGTAAGAAATGAGAAATGAGAAATTGCGGTATCCGCCTACGGCGGATGGATTTGAAAAAGTGAAGCGTGAAAATAAGATTGTGAAAAAGCGGTGCGCAGGAGTAAAATGAGAGGAGTTTTATATTTTAGATTCGTCTGCGAAGCGGACACAACAACTCCTAACTCCTCTCTCCTAACTCCTATCTCCAAAAATACTTCCTCCTTATTTCATAAACTTCCCGCTGATCTGCGTCCGGCGAATCTGGACGGTTGACAAGCAGCGGGTTTTATGTTATAATGTAGGATGCATAATTATGGCAGGAGTTAAAGAGAACAGCTCCCGTCAAGA
>CAMHUJ010000498.1 GCA_946188175.1 uncultured Ruminococcus sp. | reverse complement strand
CAGCTGTCTGGTCGAAAGATGCGGTATGATATGGAGATTGTGGATGATCTCGCCGGTATCGTCGAGCCGGATCAGCTTATATGCATCCGGCAGGGGCTGATGAAATTCGACATCCTGAATGCGGACCGTGTGAACCTGATTTTGCGGTGTCATAGAAACTCCTTACTCCGTATGATTGCAGCGATTTGTTATGCCTTGAACAGTGCGCGGATGAAATTGTAAAAGAGCGGGATAAAGTGATTTTTCTGTTCATTTGAAAGATTCCCCCAGTCAAGTTATACGGTTATAACCGATAGCTTCATTATAGCAAATCCGGAAAAAACCGTCAAGAGCCGCAGTCTGCATTGTCGGATCTGTCAATTTCTGCCTATCAGATTTGTATATTCTGCTGGCTGCGGATTGCTGCAATTTTTCCGGAAATACATTGACTTCACCTGTTATTTGGGCTATAATAGATAATGGTGAAGTATTTGAATATTCACTGCACATTTCAACATACAGGGAGGTTACGTCAATGGAACAATTCAGTCAGCATCGAACACGAAAATTGTTCGGAACAAAGCATATGCGAAAACGTCTGATGAGCCTTTTCGCAGCGGCAGTCATGGTATTCTGCTCTGTGATGCCGGAATCGCTTGCAGCGCATGCATCCGATATGATTACGCGCATCGTCGTCAGCGGGATCACGGATCCGGTTCTGGGGGAAAAGCCTGTCAACGATCCGGCAGCCTATACGCTGGATATTCCGGCGAAGGCAGAGATTGCATGGGCAAAATGGGTGAAACTCAATCCCTCGGATTTGTCATCGAAAAAAGTCAGTTCTCTTGATGCAATCATGTATCAGGATACATTTTATACTGACAGCGCGAGCGTTCCGACTTTATTGATCGGCGTGAACAGAAAACAGGGATATTTTATTTCTGATACAGTTGCAGTCTTCAAGGACAGCGCCGACAGCATGAAAAATATGCTGAAATCGGATTATGCAGAGTTCTTGCAGGAATACGGTGTTGATTATCCGGCTTGTGATATGATTTTTGGCTACGAACATTATGTCATCAATCCGGCGATTCGTTCCGTAAAAATTTCCGGCGTGACCGAGCCGATGCTGGGCGGTCAGCCGGCGCTGGAACCCTCTGCTTACAGCACGACTGCGGATGCAGACATTACCAGTGTCACATGGTATGATTATGAAGGCAAAGAGATGACCGCAGAAAGCTATTTCGGCGCGTCCTATTCTTATGCAGAGTTCAAGCTGACTGCGCACGAGGGTTATCACTTCAAGCAGAAGGAAGACGGCCTCACGGTTACGCTTGACGGTACATTCGAGACAGAACCGAAGACTCAGTCGCTGAGTGTGAGCAGTGACGGCAAAACGATGCGCGTTCTCTATCTTTTCACGAACCGCATCACGGAGCCGCTCGAGGAGATCAGTTTTTCAAGCGTACCGATACCGGTTGTCGGGGAGACACCGAATACGCAGACGACCGCGTTCCGCACACAGGGAAGCGGAAACTACAGCGCACATAATGTTTTCTGGTTCAGTGACAAAACGAAGAAGCAGGTCACCGGAAAATTCGTTTCCGGCGAGAAGTATCATGCTGTGTTCACAGTCGCGCCGCAATTCGGATACAGCTTCCTGTTCCATGCGACCGAGGGAACCCCGGCAACGGTCGTAAAGGTCAACGCTGCAAATTCTGTCTCTGTTTATAACAAAGACGATACCGCAAAGCAGTGGGGGCAGGAGATTGCTGATCTCATGCAGAGCGGGGATCTCTGCGTCGATGCGGTTTTCGATACCAAGAACCCGACGACGATTGACCGAGTATTTGAATTTGACGGTCTGCGCCAGCCGGTCGCAGAGGAGCATCCTGTGACCTATCTTCCCGAAGAACCCTTCGGCACGATCGAGAAGATTTCGTGGATTGATGAGAGCGACGGGCATACCCTCGGCGAAAATGAGCTGTTCAAGCCTGCCCGCAAGTATACGGTCAGCATTACGGTTTCGCCTGCCTACGGCTATGTTTTCGATCTGAAAACGCAGACCGGCACGATCAACGGCGAAAAATGCCGCGTTGATTCTGCGCAGTTCAAGCGCGAGGACGGCACGACCGTGAACTGTGCCGCCTTCTGCCGCACCTTTACATCGGAGGCATTCAACGGTGAGGATGTATATTTTTCTGTCGGCAGCTCGCTGACGCTCACCAGCCCGAAAATCAAAGATAAGACCGGTGTCATTTATACATGGACGGGCAATATGTATAACCGCGGCGACTGGAGAACCGGTTATACGATTGCAGAGTATACGGACGAGGATAAATTCTATAACGGTTCGATCAATCACCATGCGCGCAGCATGATCGCAACCTCTCCGGACCCTTCGGGGATGTCAAAGAATTATGACGGCGCATGGGTCGAGTGCAGAGCATGGACCGAAAAGGACGGCACACTGAGCCTTCACCGTTTTCATCTGCATCAGCGCAGGGATGAGGCGAGCCATGAGATTATTATGCGCCGCCCGAAGGAGGGTGACACATACGAGGATATCATCAACTCCGTAAACCTCGGAGATTTCGTCCTGAACGGCACGACCGACAACTATATCACGATCCTTGAGCG
>CAMHUJ010000497.1 GCA_946188175.1 uncultured Ruminococcus sp. | reverse complement strand
GGATTCTTCGCAGGCTGCGATCTGTTCGGGCGTACCCTCGGCAACGATCATGCCGCCGCCGTCGCCGCCCTCGGGACCTAAGTCTATGATATGGTCGGCGACCTTGATCACATCCATATTGTGCTCAATGACGACAAGCGTATTGCCGCCGTCTGCGAGCTTTTGCAGGACGTCGATCAGGCGGTGCACATCGGCATTGTGCAGACCGGTCGTCGGCTCATCGAGAATATAGATCGTTCTGCCGGTCGAGCGGCGCTGCAATTCCGTCGAGAGCTTGACGCGCTGTGCTTCACCACCGGAGAGTGTTGTTGCGGGCTGTCCGATGCGGATATAGCCGAGACCCACATCGCGCAGTGTATTGAGCTTGCGCGCGATCTTCGGGATTGCGGAGAAGAATTCGCAGCCCTCCTCGACGGTCATTTCGAGGACATCATAGATTGACTTGCCCTTGTATTTGACCTCGAGCGTTTCATGATTATAGCGCGCGCCCTTGCAGACATCGCAGGGGACATAGACATCGGGCAGGAAGTGCATTTCGATTTTCACGATGCCGTCGCCTTCACAGGCTTCGCATCTGCCGCCCTTGACGTTGAAGGAGAATCTTCCTGCGCTGTAGCCGCGTTTTTTTGCATCCTGCGTCTGGGCGAAGAGCTCGCGGATATCGCCGAATACGCCCGTATAGGTCGCCGGATTGGAACGCGGTGTTCTGCCGATCGGGGACTGGTCAATGCAAATCACCTTATCAAGCTGCTCGGCGCCGGTGATGCGGTCATAGCCGGATGCGCGGATTTTTGCACGGTTTAGATGCGATGCAAGATATTTATACAGGATCTCATTGACGAGCGAGGATTTGCCCGAGCCGGATACGCCCGTCACGCAGATGAATTTGCCGAGCGGAAAATGCACATCAATCTTCCGGAGATTGTTGACCGCCGCGCCGTAAATGACCAGCTCCTCGCCGGAGCCCTGTCGCCGCTCCTGTGGAACGGGAACCTTTTTTCTGCCGGAGAGATAAGCACCGGTTTCGGATTGTTCGCATTTGAGGATATCTTCGAGCGTTCCGGCGCAGACGATCTCGCCGCCGTGGACACCGGCACCCGGTCCGATATCGACAATATAATCCGCGGCACGCATCGTATCATCATCATGCTCCACGACGATCAGCGTATTGCCGCAGTCGCGCAGGCGCTTCAGCGTTGCGATCAGCTTTTCATTGTCGCGCTGATGCAAACCGATGCTCGGCTCATCAAGGATATAGAGCACGCCCATGAGCGAGGAGCCGATCTGCGTAGCAAGCCGGATGCGCTGGCTCTCGCCGCCCGAAAGCGAACCCGCAGCGCGTGCAAGCGTCAGATATCCGAGTCCGACGCTTTGCAGAAAGCCCAGTCTTGCGCGGATTTCCTTGATAATCAGTCTGGCGATCATCAGCTCGCGCTCGGTCAGCTGAATCTGATTGAAAAAGTCAACCAGATCGCGGACGCTCTTATGACAGAGCGTGTCGATATCCAGCCCGCCGACGGTCACCGCGAGCGATACGGGCTTTAAGCGTCTGCCCTTGCAGGAAGGACAGGGTACCTCGGTCATATACTCCTCGAGCTCGTCCTTGACCCACTGACCGCCCTGCGCATAGCGGCGCTTGAGGTTCGGAATCAGACCCTCGAAGGGATGATAGTAGGTTGCGCCGCCGTATTCCTCTGCCTGATGCAGCTCGAGGTCCTCCTCGCCGTTGCCCCAGAGAAACAGGTCAATCTGCTCCTTTGTCATATCGCGGAGCGGCGTATCCAGCGGGACACCGTAGGTCTCATGCAGCGCGTTCGCATACATATTCGCAACGGATTTCGGGTCCTTCCAGTTCCAGCCGATGACCTTGAGACCGCCCTCGTGAACGGATAAATCCTTATTCGGCATCAGCAGCTCCGGCTCAAATTCCGTGAAGACGCCCAGACCCGTGCAGGTCTCGCATGCGCCGAAGGGATTGTTGAACGAGAACATCCGCGGCGTCAGCTCCTCGACGGAAATGCCGTGCTCGGGGCAGGCGTAGGAGAGCGAAAAGAGCTGTTCCTCGCCGTCGATGATATCCACGAGGACGAGTCCGTCGGAGAGGGCGGTCGTCGTCTCGATGCTGTCTGCAAGGCGCGAGCGGATGCTCTCCTTGACGACAAGACGGTCCACGATGATCTCAATATTATGCTTCTGGTTCTTGTTCATCTTGATCTTTTCGCTGAGATCATAGATGATGCCGTCCACGCGGACGCGGACATAGCCTGCCTTCTTCGCCTGCTCGAGCTCCTTGGTATATTCGCCCTTTCTGCCGCGTACAATCGGCGCAAGGAGCTGTAATTTTGTGCCTTCGGGGAGCTCCAGAACCTTATCCGTGATCTGATCGACAGTCTGCTGCAAAATCTCTCTGCCGCAGACAGGACAGTGCGGGATGCCGATGCGCGCATAAAGCAGACGCAGATAATCGTAGATTTCCGTTACGGTGCCGACGGTCGAGCGCGGATTCTTCGAGGTCGTTTTCTGGTCGATTGAGATTGCAGGGGAGAGCCCGTCGATGCTGTCTACATCGGGCTTTTCCATTTGCCCGAGAAACTGCCGTGCATAAGAGGACAGCGACTCCATATAGCGCCGC
>CAMHUJ010000496.1 GCA_946188175.1 uncultured Ruminococcus sp. | reverse complement strand
GCTGACACTGTCAGAAGACAGTGCAGGCAATCCGCTCAAGGATGTCAGCCTTGCGGAAGTGCGCGGCTTTGCACCGGATTCCTCCGGCAGACCGGAAAAGCTCTTCCTGCGCGGCGATGCACAGTTCAGAGATAAACCGGACAAGGATTCCGACTGCCAGATCAATGCGATTCTGAATCTGAAAACCGGAAAATATTATGATCTGGACTTCACGGGTATAGTCAGCAAATATATCAAATATTATGTCAAAGAGGATGCTGTCTATGTCATAGGCAGATATGACGCAAAAGCCGCGGCAAAACTGACAGGCGGAGACATTCAGGAAGAAAACAGCTATGTGCTCGTCAAATTTGTCGATGACGGCACATGTATTCCGGTCAGTACGTCCGAATGGAAATTAGGCATATGCTTAGAAGCGTTCTTTGATCAGGACAGAAATATATGGTTTCTGGACGAGTACGGAAAATGCTGCAAGGGCAATATTGATGACCGTTCCGTCACAGAGGGTTCAACGGAAGAAATGTACAGCGTGAAAGATTCGGTCGCGGGTGTGAAGTACAGGGAAGGCAGCTGTGTTCACATCGCAGTCTCTGTGGTTGACCGTCAGAAATCCGGCAGGGACAAACCTGTCAGCATGATCGTGTATACGATTGACGGCGATCGTATTTCCTCTTATACTATCAAATATCCTGCATAACAAAAAAGACAGATGCTTCACGCTGAGGCATCTGTCTTTTTGCATCCTGCAATCATACGGAGATACATTCTATTTCAGCAGAGGTACACCGCATTTCCGGCAGCGGTCGGCTTCCGTCGGGTTTTCTGTCTGACAGACAACGCAGTACAGACAGCGCGCCGCCGATTTGTCATACAGCTCATACGGAAACGCAAACTTCGGATGATACCGGAACCGGTCGCCGATCTTCAGATAATGCCATGCAAGCGCTCTGCTGCGGTCCGTTTCCACAATCGTTTTCTTTCTGCCGTCCGTTGTCTGCACCTTGATCTTATATTCCGTATAGCAGTCGTTCTCATCGCGGTTATGCGTCCGGATGCAGCTTTTCTTGTCCGTCACGACCGCTTCATAGGGCTGCTTTGCCGCCGCGGATACTTTGCTCAACAGCATACATACGAGAAATACCGCAGATATCGCCGCGCCGGTGAAAAACGCCTGCGAAATCGGCATTTTGTCGCTGACGATGCCGTATATCACAAAACCGATCAGCGGCAGCGGAATCAGAAATACGGCGAATACCGCTCCTGCCTTCTGATTCTTCTGCAAGCCGCGCAGAATCTCCGGATCGTTGCAGCGTTCGGAAAAGCCCGGTGCCGGAACACCGCTGCGCACCGCTCCGCTGTCTGCATCCATTCGCGGCACATTACTATCCGGAACCGGCTGCGGTACAGACACCGGCACAGGCTCCGTCAGCGGCGCACCGCAGTTCTCACAGAATCTTTGCTGCGCATCCGCCTGTGCACCGCAGCTTGTGCAAAAACGCATCCCGTTCGCCCTCCTTCTCTTTCAGATACGTGCCGCGCGGTTACGGTCTGACCATTGCAAGATAGGCATTCGTGCCGTCCTGCATTGTGAGCGAGCCGAGCGCATACTGCCTGCCGCTGCTGTTCCAGAAGCTGTCAAGACTGATCAGCGCCGGACCGTTCGCGGAAATGCCGGTATTCGTTATGCCGCCCGTGAAAAGGGTATCCTCCATATCCTCCAGATTGGATATTTCCGAATAATCCGGCACAAGCAGATACCAGTCAATCGTGACCTCCGCGCGGTTGTCGTCATATACATCAATGTAGATATTATCCAGCTCACGGGTGAAAATCCCGTTCGGATCATCCGGATTGTAAATGATCATCGCCTTCCAGCCGCCGGTATAGCCCTGCACATCCGAAATAAGCTCCGCATCCTCCGGCGCCTGACGGATAAACCCGAACTGCCCGACACACCATTCAAAATCCCCGAGCACCGGTCGCTCATTTGTCGAGAGCATCCACGGATTGCCGCCGCCGATCATCTCCTGCGGAACATCCGTCATGCCCTGCGCATCCTCCGACACGGACTGCGTTGCCGTCACCGCTGCGGGAGCTGTCTGCGTGCTGCCGTCCGCGATCACGGCTGTCGTTACCGTACCGTCCGTAGGAAATGTGTGCTCGGTTCCGTTCAGCGTCGGGACACCGCCGCTTCCGCCGTCACGGTGCACCAGATAGCCCGGCTTGATAAACAGCAGCACACCGGAGATCAGGACGAGAATGAACAGAAACACGATCACCGCTATCAGCGCCGGATTTTGATTGCCCGACTGCATCGCGGGCGGCATCTGCGGCGGAATCGGCGGCGGAACGGCATTCACCGGCGCCGCATTCTGCCGGAACTGCGGGTTCGGCTGCTGCTGCGGATACCGCGGCGGCTGATTCGGTGCCGGATGCGGCGGCTGCGGATTCGGACGCTGCGGATTCTGCTGTACCGGCTGCTGCGTCACAGGCGCTGCTGCCTGAACGGTTCCCTGCTCCGGCTGCCGCGCGACCGGTTCGCCGCAGGAACCGCAGAAGGATGCGCCCTCTCTCACCGGTTGTCCGCAATTACGACAGAACATAATATCGCCTCCTGTTCAGAAAAATGTATTA
>CAMHUJ010000495.1 GCA_946188175.1 uncultured Ruminococcus sp. | reverse complement strand
CCGTTCCAGTCACCGCTGTCGATGCCGCAGTTTACAAGCGGCGTCGGGATGATGCTCTTGACATTGTCATTGACCGCAAGATACGGCGGACGGACAAGATAATCGCGGCTGACACCGAGAATCTGATTCAGCTTGTTCTTGGTCTGATTGTATTCGCTTGCGATCGTGTTATTATCCTTCTGGGTCAGATAGGGATGCGTCCATGTGTGGTTTGCGACCTCAAAGCCGCGCTTCTCCGCTTCACGGATCTCATTCTCATTGCTGCCGTTGATCTTGTTGCCCCAGTAGAAGAAGGTCGCGTGGAAGCCCTGCTTTGTCAGCGCATCCTGAATGCGGCTTGCGGTATTGCCGGAGACCGGACCGTCGTCGAAGCTGATCGCAACGGTCTTTCTTCCGTTGATCCATGAAACATCGGCGGAGCTGTAATCCCACTGACCGGGCTTGAGCTGCACCTGTTGCTGTTGCTGCTGGTTATTGTTGTTATTATTGTTATTGTTATTGTTATTCTGCGCATCGGGAGACTGATTGACTTCCTGCGCATTATTATTGTTGTTGTTATTATTGCTGTTATTGTTCTGCTGTTCCGGCTGCGTATTCTGCTGCTCGGACTTGGCATGGGATTGTACCTGACGCTTGAGCAGCGTCAGGTCAATCGCACTGATGATCTTGTCACCGTTCATATCGGCACGCGCACCGATCTGACCGGAGGAGGTTACCAGATATTTGACCAGCAGACTGATATCGCCGGAATCGACCTTGCCGTCCTCATTGATATCGCCCGCCTTCGGTTGTGCCTTTGCGCCTTCGATCTTCGTACCGGCAACTGCGCCGATCACCTCATCGAGGAACAGATCGCCGGTGCCTTCCTCGGTCTCGATATAGAGAATCGGACCGGAAGCGCCGTCCGGAATCTTATAGTTCGGGTTTGCAAGCTGGACATAGCCGCCCTGCGTTTCGGCATCTGCGATGTGATCGTACTTGGTCTCACCGTCGGAGCCGGTATACTGGAGCGAGAGCATGACCTTCTGCGCGGTCTCGCTGTAGACATTTGCGCTGAAGCTGTATTCCTTGCCCGCTTCAAATGTTGCATAGTTCAGGGTTTTCTGTGCGCCGTTCCATGCCTTTTCTCTGCCGGAGATGCTCAGCGCGCCGCTGCCCTGATATGCCTTGGAGCCCTTTGTTGCAGTGGCAGAGCCTCTGCCTTCCCAATCGCAGGTATTCTCCTCAAAGGTATCATGGAAGTAGTAGCCGTTTGCATCGGGCTTTTCCGGCTCGACGACGACCGGCTCATTCGGATTTTCCGGTAGGGCAACGCCGTCGCTGTCCATTGTGACGACGAAGGTCGAAACGCTGTTGCCGGGGAGCTGTGCGCTGAAGGAAGAACCCTGATATGTGATATTCTTCGTTTCTGCGAGATTTTCGCTGCCGGTTGTGCGGTAGCGGTCAACATTGGAGATATTGCGTCCGCTGACATTGAACTGCTGGGAGACCTCGCCGCTGCCCTTGTTGACGGCAACGATTGTGATCTGCTTGTCGCTGTGCTTGAATGCGGAGCAGAGGATATTGGTGTTCGGCTGCTCGGTCGCGTCGATGCGGACATCGCCCGGACGCACCCACTTGGAATACTGCGCCATCATGTAGCCGCGCTTGGTCGGCTTGCCGTCATCCTGCCCGATGAGGCTGTAGCTGCGGCGGATATACCACCAGACATAGGCGCTCATATTGCCGACGACCAGACCGTTATGAATATTCTCGGCGACCTGAATCGCCTCCGGCCAGTTGTTCGCGGAATTGGCTTTGGAGTTCGGGACATAGACCTCGGTCATCCAGATTTCCTTGCCGGAGTTTTCCAGCGACGGGAAGTCCATCTGACTGCGCTGTGTGCCGTAGAAATGCGTGCCGTAGACGTCGATGTTGTTCTTAGCCTGTGCATTGTTCAGGATCGGATTATACAGATCCTTGCGGTACTGGAAGCTCTCCGGCGACATCAGCTTTGCCTTTGTGCCGTTCTTGACCGCAGCGCCGTACTGTGCGGCGAAGGATGCCAGATCGTTTGCAGACCAGTATGTCCAGTCGGCAGCGTAGTCCGGCTCATTCTGAATCGAAACGGAATACAGGTTGACGCCCTGTCCCTCGACGTATTTGACGAAGTTGTTGAGATGCTTTGCGTAGTCAGCCCACTTGTCCTTTTTGAGCTGATACTTGCCGCCGGAATTGCCGCCGTTGACGGTATTGCGGATTGCGGCAGGCGGATTCCACGGCGTTGCAAAGACCGTTGCGCCGAGCTTCTGCGCACCTTTTGCCGCCGGAATCGCGCGCGACCACGAATTGCTGTCGTCGCTGACATAGATACGCAGGACGGAAAGTCCGAGCTGACCGGCGCCGTTGCCGAAGCAGGTCTGAATCTGTGCATCGGTCAGGTCATAGCCCTGCCATTCGGGCAGGTTCATGCCGCCGAAGCCGCGGATGCTCTGATAGGTTTTGTTCGTGTTGATTGTGCAGGCGCCTGCCGCAGATACAGTCGGCATCATACCTGACATGGAAAGGAGCATCGCCGCTGCCAGTGCAGATGACAATGCCCGTTTGAACGGCTGCATCGTTCTCATGTAATAATCCCCCTATGAATATTAAAAATA
>CAMHUJ010000494.1 GCA_946188175.1 uncultured Ruminococcus sp. | reverse complement strand
GAGAAAAATGCCGTCCTCAGCACGAGTGATCTCGACGGCGAATCCGGTCCGGGACACAATTCCTTTGTGACGGATGAAAACGGGAATCTGCTGATCGTCTATCATGCAAGACCGTCTTCGCATGACAGCAAGACCTGCGGAACCTATGCATCCGACCCGCTGTATGATCCCTGCCGTCATACGCGCATCCGTCAGGTTTATATAGATGCAGACGGCATCCCGAATATCGCACTCAAACCGGATGAATTTCTTGCAGAGAACAACCGCACCGCCACGGCAAAGGTAACAATTTCATAAAAACAAAGCCGCTCAATCCACGCTGTTGCGCAGAATTGAGCGGCATCTTTCGTTATAATGAGAAATTAGGAATTAGAAATTAGAAATTGCGGTGCGGCTTCGCCGTGTTTTGCATGTTTACGCCGTCACGATATTGTTTGCTTCGTGGAGGTTGAGATAATCGACAGCCTCCTCGCGCATCTTATACTTGAGGATTTTGCCCGCGGCGTTCATCGGGAACGAATCGACAAAGCGGACATAGCGCGGCACCTTGGTCTTATCCATATGCGAGCGGACATATTCCTTGAGGTCATCCTCGGTGCAGGTCGCGCCGTCATTGCGGATGACGCAGGCCATTGCCTCCTCGCCGTACTGCTTATCCGGCACGCCGATGACCTGTACATCGCGGACATCCGGATGCGTATAGAGGAAGTCCTCGATCTCCTTCGGATAGAGGTTCTCGCCGCCGCGGATGATCATATCCTTGATTCTGCCGGTGATCTTGAAGTAGCCGCTGTCGGGCAGTCTGCGCGCAAGGTCGCCGGAATGCAGCCAGCCGTCCTCGTCAATAACGGCAGCCGTTGCCTCGGGCATCTTGTAGTAGCCCTTCATGATATTGTAGCCGCGTGCGCAGAATTCGCCGTCCACGCCGTCCGGCACTTCCTCGCCGGTCTCGGGATCGACGATCTTGCATTCGACGCCGAAGATCGGACCGCCGACGGTATTGACACGCGCCTCAATGGAATCGGTCGTCTTGGACATGGTCGTTGCAGGCGATGCCTCGGTCTGACCGTAGGTGATGCAGATTTCCGGCATATGCATCTTCTCAATGACTTCTTCCATTGTTTTGATCGGGCAGGGGGAGCCTGCCATGATGCCGGTGCGCATATGGGAGAAATCGGTCTGTGCAAAATTCTCATGACCGAGCATTGCAATGAACATTGTCGGGACGCCGTGGAAGCAGGTGATCTTCTCCTGATTGATGCAGTGCAGACCCTTGCGCGGCGAGAATGCCGTGATCGGGGACATCGTGACGGCATGCGTAACGGATGCTGTCATGGCGAGCACCATGCCGAAGCAGTGGAACATCGGCACCTGAATCATCATGCGGTCCTCGGAGGAGAGGTCCATGCAGTCGCCGATGGCCTTGCCGTTGTTGACGACATTGTAATGCGTCAGCATAACGCCCTTCGGGAAGCCGGTCGTACCGGAGGTATACTGCATATTGGCGACGTCGTCCTTTTTGATCGCACGGCGGCGGCGCTCGACCTCAGTCAGCGGCACCTCGGTGTGCTTTGCGACGGCTTCATCCCATGTAAAGCAGCCGGGCTGCTTGCTTTCGATTGTGATGATATTCTTGAGGAACGGGAACTTTGCGGATTCCAGCTTACCCGGTGCGGAATCGGCAAGCTCCGGAATCAGCGTCCGGATGATCTCGTTGTAATCGGTGCCCTTGTAGGCGTCGATCATGACGAGCGTATGCGTATCGGACTGCTTGAGCAGATATTCGGTCTCGTGGATTTTGTTGCCGGTATTGACGGTGACGAGGATCGCGCCGATCTTGGTCGTAGCCCAGAAGGTGATGTACCATGCAGGCACATTTGTCGCCCAGATCGCAACCTTGTCGCCCGCGCCGACGCCCATGGCGATCAGTGCGCGTGCAAAGGTATCGACATCGTCGCGGAACTGCGGATAGGTGCGCGTATAATCGAGCTCGGTATAGCGGAATGCATACTGATTCGGGAACTGTTCGCAGATGCGGTCGAGCACATCGGGGAAGGTATAGTTGATCAGGCGCTCCTTCGGCCACGGATAGAAGCCGACGCCGCGGCGGCTGACCTGCAAATCATGCTTATACTTTGTGCGGTATTTTGCCATGTAGTCGGCAAACTGCGGGAAGACGATGCCTGCATCGGAGAGCTCCGGCATCCAGCGCTTGACCCATTCGAGCGAAATGAAGCCGGTGTAGTTGATGCCTGCGAGTGCCGACATCATATCATCGAGCGGCAGATCGCCTCTGCCCATGAGCTCATAGCGGAGCTTGCCGTCCTTGAAGGAGCTGTCCTTCGTCTGGACATATTTGATCAGATTGCCGAGATTTGCAACGGTCTCGGCAGGGGATTCGCCGCCGTAGCGGTAGGGATGATGCATATCCCAGAGTGCCGCGACATGAATGCTGCCGATCTGATCGAGCATTGCCTTGAGACGTCTGGTATCGCTGAACACGCCGTTTGTCTCGACGAGCAGCGTGACATCATGCTTTTCCGCCTCGGGGATCAGCGAGGTCAGAACGGATGCGACATACGCATCATCGACCGCGCCGGTGACCTCGGAATAGCGGTCGCCGAGCACGCGGACATA
>CAMHUJ010000493.1 GCA_946188175.1 uncultured Ruminococcus sp. | reverse complement strand
TGCATTTTTTACTGCAGATATATCATGTTTCAAACCGTCAATAAATGACTTTAATTCAGGGATGGTATCCCAATTAGAAGCCTGTTCTATCCAGTGTTCAAGATCTTCTGCTTTTTTAGAGAGTATGATAAGAATGCACTCTACTTGTCATCGTTCCACAGTACGGGCAGCATAATTGTTCCAGAGTTGAAGTTATATATAGAATGATTTCTGAATCGGTAATACGTGTTTCACACAGTCTGTAGTTTCTATCCAATGAACTGATTACAGCATCCATTTAGCATCCCTCCGATAGTATGTGACATCTATATTATATCACTTTTATGGTTTAATGTCAACTATCATTGGAAAGAGCCGTCAAACCATCCGCGCCTATACAGCCAATATTGATAACAAGTAATGCAGCCGATTTACTTGAAAGAGATGAAAAAGAAATCAGAGCTATAAATGGTATTGGCGAAAAGCGCGCCGCTCAAATCATGTCGGTCATTCAAAAGTATCTTGGCGATTAACTAACAATAATATATAATAGTATAGCAGTCTGCGTTTTTGTGTTTTGCACATTAACGCGGGCTGATTTTATTGACATTTGATACAATTTGTGATATACTGGCTATGTAATGGCATCCGAAAAATGACAGACGCACTGAAAATCGAAACTAAACGGAAAGGAGCATATTATGGATCAGGAGAAGGAATATCGCTTCTTCAGGCTGTATGAACAGCTTGCTTCACTGACACAGATCGTGAATCAAAAGCCGGAAATCCCGAAGATCGAAGCAATCATGAATGAAATCTCCGTTATGCTCAGGCTTGCAAAAGGCGTAACGCATTTCTATAAAAATCCCGGCGATGAGCAGCGCGGGATAGGCGAAACAATGTGCAGCTATGATATCGGGGCTGAAAATATAAAGCCGGTGCATACTGTTCGCTTTGTCACAAATCTGATGTCCATCTCTACCATGACGATTTACATGACGGAGGACGAGGAACCGCTGACAGATGAGGAGCTTTTCAAAGCAGACCTTGCGATGCGGACAACACTTGCCTTCATCAGCCGCAATCGCCTGCAAATCATCGCAGAGGAGCTTGCGTTCTTTGATGATATGGGCTTCCGCAATATCCGCAGCTTTTTCAAGTTCCTTGCCTGGAACAGCAAGCCCGGCGATTTTAACGGAATGGCTGCCATTCAATATAACCTGCGCCATTTTGCACTTGTGAACGAGGAACACGGCAGAGCAGGCGGCGATATGGTTCTGAAAAATCACTACCAGCATATTGAAACTGTCATCGGCAAAGGCGGCATGGTTTCAAGACTCGGCGGTGATACCTTTGTCTGTGTCTGCAAGCAGAATGATCTTCCGGAACTGCTGGATTATCTGAATGATGCTGCGGTGCTGGCGAATCCGAATGGAAAAACAGCCAATATTTCCGCTTGTGCAGGCGTGTTCCAGATTCCGGACGGATATACAGTCAGTGTTCCGAATGATATCATGGGCAAGATCATGCAGTCCTATCAGATCGCCAAAGTCGGCGCGCAGGGCAATATTGTGTTCTATTCGGATATGATGCTGTCTGATAAGGAACGCGCAGGAAAAATTCAGAAAATGCTGCCCGAAGCACTGCAAAACGGCGAATTTCATGTGTTCTATCAGCCGAAGGTCAATATTATTACGGGAGAGCTTTGCGGCGCAGAAGCACTCTGCCGCTGGTTCCATGACGGTAAGATTGTTCCGCCGATAGAGTTTATCCCTGTTCTCGAAGAAACAAGCGATATTTGCAGGCTGGATTTTCATATGCTGGAACAGGTCTGCAAGCATATCCGGAAATGGCTGGATGCTGGAAAAAAGCCGGGGCGCATTTCGGTGAATCTCTCTCGCCGGCATATGACAAATGCACAGCTCGTAGATATTATTATTGAGATCATTGACAGATACGATGTCCCGCATAAGTATATAGAGATCGAACTGACCGAAACAACTACAGATGTCGAGTTCAAAGATTTGAAGCGCGTTGTAGAGGATTTGCAGGAGCACGGAATCTGCACCTCTGTGGATGATTTCGGTATAGGGTATTCCTCGCTGAATCTGATCCGTGTTGTTCCGTGGGATGTGCTGAAAGTGGACAGGATCTTTGTGCCGATGGATAACGAATCCAGAGAGAGCGCCCGCAGCGTGATGTTCAAATATGTTATCGCTATGGCGAAGGAACTGGGGCTGGAATGCATCATCGAGGGCGTTGAAACAAAAGCACAGCTCAAAATGCTCCGCGAACTCGGCTGCGAGGCGGTACAAGGATATTTGTTTGATAAGCCGCTGCCGCTGGATGAGTTTGAAAAACGGCTTGATATGCAGAAATATGATGTCGTATTTGACTGAATAGAATCATAACCGCTTGTCTTGCTGGCTTTCTCAGCGATGAGAATCTTTGCAGGACAGGCGGTTATTTTTTTGTGATTCGGTTTTCATCAGTAAGCGTCAGAATATGCTATCAAAGAAACAGACTCACCTCGAAGGTGGGTCTGTTTGAGTATCAAGTATTAAATGGCAAGCTGATCGTCCCGACAGGCTGCGAGAACAGTTCCGTCAGATACTGCTCTGTATCCACACCGTTTGCCTGAGCTGTGGCAGCGATCGAAT
>CAMHUJ010000492.1 GCA_946188175.1 uncultured Ruminococcus sp. | reverse complement strand
CACCGTGCGAGCCGGACGGTGTTGAAAACGTGATCAGGAAGGGCGATGCGCCGCGGGGAATCCGTGCCATTTCCTTTGACATCATATAGAGCTTCTGGGCGGCGGATGTATGACTGCCGGTATCGCTGCGGTTCTGTATGCATTGATAATAGTTGATGAATGAGCGGACGGCGTCTGCCGGTTTGACATCGGAGAGCGTTTTTGCGTCCTGCTGCAAGAGCGCCGGCGTAAAGATACCGTTCTTCATCAGGATGACCGTAATCGCAAGCCCGACGCAGGAGCCGCTCCATTCCTTTCCGTTGTCCTTCGTATCAATCCCGTGCGCTGTGAGATACTGCCGGTCGGTATCCAGCAGGAAATAATCGCCGCCGAATACTGCATCGGAATTGCCGAATACCCAGCCGTCCTTCCGGTAATCAAGCGTCAGATCGTCACCCTCGGGCTCCGGTATTGCTGCATCACGGAAGGTGTATTTTTGTTCCTTTGCGTATAATTCCGCGGCAGAACCGGGTGTACCGGCAATCGTTTTCAGGCGGCTTTTTTCCTGTGCGCCGATGCCGTCAACAGAGGACGGAATCGTGAGAGAATCCAGCAGAGGACAGTCTGCGATTGCATCCGGTTCGATTGTTTTGCAGCCTTCGTTCAGCTTGATTTCCAGCAGATCATAATTGCCGGAAAGCGCATTGCTGCGGAGATACCGGAGCGAATCCGGACATTCGACTGCAATCACATCCGAACCGTTCAGCGCATTGTTCATGACTGTCACAACGCCTGCCGGAATCTGATATACCGGATACGGCGGCTCTGCCGCAAGCAGCACCTTGTCAATGACAAACGAGCCGTCTTTTGTATGTGTTTCTTTCAGATGATCGCAGCCGTCGAATGCTGTCGGATGCACAAACTGCATCCGGAACGGAATTGAGATCGTTTCCAGCTTTGTGCAGTTCTGAAATGCATGTTCCTCTATGCGCAGCAGGTTCCCGCCGCGAACGGTTTTCAGCGAGACACAGTCTGCAAAGGCGCCGGCTTCGATTATCTGCACAGAATCCGGCAGCGTAACCTCCTCCAGTGCTTTACATCCCTTGAAGCAGCCGGACGGAATCGTTTCCGTTTTGCATGCAATCTCCGCTTTTTGCAGACCGGTACACCCTAAAAAGAGCGTAATCGCTTGCAGATTCGTGACCGAAGCAGGGATTTTTACTTCTTTCAATGCTGCACAGCCTGTGAATGCACCGAATCCGATTGTTGTGACGGTATCCGGAATATTCACGGATACCAGCTTTGCGCAGTCGAGGAAAGCCGCCGTGTCAATTTCCAGCAGCCCGTCCGGCAGCGTGATGCTGACAATATCGCCGGAGAAGCAGTTGCCCTTGATTTTCGTGATCTGCGGCGGCACGGTGACCTCGGTATCTTTGCCGGTATATTTTGCAAGGGTTGTTTCGTCTTCAATGACAAAACCATCCTGCTGCTCCGCCTGCACACGGATGCTGCGCGGGGTATCGGCTTTGTGTGCAGCATAGCCTGCTAAGTCAAATGATAATACAACAGTCAGAGCAAGGCAGAGAGACAATAGCTTTTTCATACGGAACCTCCTTTTTGTCACGCGGTATCTGCATATTCGGCGCCGTAGACTGATATACACCGCTACAATAATACTATAGCATATTTTCATGCAAAAAGCAAGGCAAGAGCGGTGTTTTTATGCTTCGGGTTCCTTTCCGGAAGAATTTAGGAATTGCCTGCGGTGTCTGCAATGCGGATCCCTGCCTGTACTTGCAGGTGCACCGATGTGCGGAGAAATGCACTGTTCCGTATGCAGGCAGCGACAGGGGCAAATCAGAGAAAATGAGATGCGCTTATAGCGTAAAAACGACGGGCTGCTTTTTGGTATATGGGGAAAGGAAAACTGATGTCTCATAGATTGCTGTCTGATACTGCAATCCTGACACGCATAAGTTCTTATTGTGTGATTTATATACATGTGAATCTATAATGTTGAAACGATTCTGGTTGATAATTATAATCCGCGTATTGTGCAAACAGAAGAATCATGATATAATATGAGCATAGATTTTTTATTGTTATTGGAGGTATCTATGAAAAAACTTGTTAAAAGCGCTCTCTCATGCGCGCTTGCTGTGATGTGTACAGCAAACGCAGTGCCGTTTGCCTGTGTATCTGCGGCAGATCCGGCGGTTCTGAACACGGCTTATTCAGTCGGTGCAGCAGCTTCGGAAGGCGGATTTACAGCAAATGATTATTCAGCAGAACGCGGTACAGTGTCCAAACACGTTGAATTCAAGATCAACACCGCTGAAATCTCCGCTGACGAGCTGGAAGCAATGGGTTACACCATTTCTGAAGACAGAACAGTCGCTTCCAAGGATACCACGCTTGCAAAAATCACCTACACATTCAATAAACTGCCCACAACGCTGGATGAACTGAAAAATTTCAGCATGAAATCGGACGTAAAAGGCGATTATGACTACGGCATGTTTGCACCGATGGCTGCAACGATCATTGCGCTGCATACCTATGGCACAAACAAGGAAGAAGCCCTCAAAATGCTCGAATATGCGTATGGTCCGCAGACATTCAGCAACATTGACAAGCAGTTTGTTCAGACACAGTTCTATACTGCTGC
>CAMHUJ010000491.1 GCA_946188175.1 uncultured Ruminococcus sp. | reverse complement strand
GTCAAAAATTGTGCTATACTGGAATTGCTGAGAATCAGCACCATTTTATCATAAAGGAGTTCATTGTTTGAAACTGAACAAGCGACCTGAGATTGCAGCGTAAACGGGAAGGTTTGCGAATCCAATCTCACCACACAAACCTCCCGTATTGTCAATGATCCGTTTGCAGTATCAGGAGGAAAAACATGAAAAAACAAATCAATTCACAGGACATCATCATCCGCTTGGAGCAGAAAAGCGATTACCGCGCCGTCGAGGAGCTCACCCGCGAGGCATTCTGGAATGTCTACAATCCCGGATGCAGCGAGCACTACCTTGCTCACATCATGCGGACGCATCCGGACTTCATTCCCGAGCTGACCTTTGTCGCCGAATATGACGGCAGAATCGTCGCAAGCATCATGTATATGAAATCATGGCTTGAGGACGACGACGGAAACCGCCGCGGGATCCTCTCGTTCGGGCCGATCTCCGTACATCCCGATTACCAGCGCATCGGGCTCGGCAAGCGCATTATGGCGCATTCCTTTGCCGAAGCGAAAAAGCTCGGCTATGACGCTGTTGTCATCTTCGGCAATCCCGAGAATTATGTCAGCAGCGGCTTCAAATGCAGCAGACGCTTCAATGTCTCCATGGACGGGAATTATTTTCCGGTTTCCCTGTTCGTGCTTGAGCTGAAATCCGGCACGCTGGACGGCAGACACTATGTCTACCGTGAAAGCGATGTCGTCACGCTGCTGGATGATGAAAAAGTCGCGGAATTTGACCGCTCGTTCCCGCCGAAGGAAAAGGGCTGGATGCCGAGTCAGGAAAAATTCTACATCTACAGTCATTCGTCTGTCAATGAATGATTTGTACAGCGGATATCCTCTTGCGGGGATATCCGCTTTTCTTTGCGTCCTGAAATAACAAAAGCCTTGAAATGCAGTGATTTCAAGGCTTTTTCTATGAATCGGTCAGCTGAGTGCCGTCAGCAGGATGATGAAACCCCAGAGTCCGAATGTGACTGTAAACAACAACTCTGAGACAATCCAGTAGGTTTTGCGGTACTTTTTGTTGCTCATCGGGAGAACCAGACCGGTCAGAATGACAATCAGCTGAAACATGATCATCAGGAGCGGCACACCGATCTTCCACGAGATCGCCGTCGGTCCGCAGGCTGCCGCATAGCAGCACATGCCGTAGTTGCAGCCGATACATGCAGCCGCCGCGAGCGCCAGCTTGGAGATCAGCTGCTGCTTATCCGTCCCCCGATTCAAAGGCTTCCGCATTGCTTATGAATCGTATTTGCGGACGCGCAGCGGAATGCCCAGCTTGTCCGCGACTGCCTGCGCCGCCTCGATCTCTTCCTTCGGGATCACATCGACAACCGTGAACATCACATGACTGACATAGCGCTTGCAGTCCGACGCAAACTGCTGCATCGCACCGAAGGCGTTATCCCACTTCGGACGCGTCACTGCCATATATTCCTTTTCGGTTCCGGCATTCAGGCTGATTGATACCGTGTCAATCAGTCCTTCCAGCAGATGCGCGGTTTTCTTTCCGTGAATCAGATCGGAGAGACCGTTCGTATTCAGGCGCACCGGCGGACATCCGGGCAGCGATTTTGCATACTCTGCCGCCGCAAGCAGGATATCCAGCGCCTCGGTCGGTTCGCCGTAGCCGCAGAATACCAGCTCGGTAAAATCCTCGAGATTCCACGCTGCAAATGCCTTTTTCACCTCGTCCAGCGACGGGTCATGGGCAAGCCACAGGCTGTCGGAGCCGTATGCGCCGTCACCGTTCTGACGGATGCAGAACGTACATGCACACGGACATTTGTTTGTCAGGTTCACATACAGATGCTCCCCGACCGGATATAGAATCGTCATTGCCATAAGGCATCCTTCCTTTCCAAGGTTGTTTTTCAGCTACATTATATCACACTTCCCATGAAAATGCAAGCAGCAGATATTATTATTAGAAATTAGAAATTGCGGTAGCCGCCTGCGGCGGATGATTTGAATATAGATTAAATAGGAAGGAGAAGGGAGTAAGGAGGAAGTGTATGATTCAGTTAGGAGATAGAAGTGAGGAGTTATAGTATCCGCCTGCGGCGGATGAATTTGAAAATAGTGAAGTGAGAAAAGTGAAGCATAAAAAACAGCGCCGGAACAATATCTGTCCGGCGCTGCCGATCTGCAATATTATGCGAAGAAGACCTCGCCGTCTGCGCGGTCAATCTGATAGCTCGCCAATACGCGGATATCCCCGATCAGGTGCTGATTCAGAATATCAACCTCATCGGCGGGAATCCACAGTGCCCGTCGCGTCCGCTCGTGTGCATGCTGCACCGGAAACTGCCGGATATATGCATCATCCACCAGAAAGCTCACGACATAAACCATATTATCCGATTGCTTTGCGATCCGCATATGACGCGCGATCTGTGATGCGCCCTCCTCCGAGAGCAGCGCCGTAAAGATCGGCTGTCCTGCGGCGCGCGGCGGAAATCCGTGAAAGCGGCGTGCTTCCAGTTCCTGATATTCTTCTGCATTCATCGGTCGGTACAGTTCCATTTTTTCCCAGCCTTTCTGTGTTCAGGCGGCGGCTGACTTTTCCTGTTTCAGCCGTCTTGCGTGTATTTCATCGTGTAGTTTGTACAT
>CAMHUJ010000490.1 GCA_946188175.1 uncultured Ruminococcus sp. | reverse complement strand
GGAATCCGGTGCCGCGCCGGAGATCATCGCGCAGCAGCCGCATCTTCTCATCGGCAGCAGGATCAGGCTGCATAGCGGGCTCATCCGCAAACAGACTCTGCTGTCTTTCTCCGTCGGGCATAGAAAAACCGCTGTCCGTTTCGGTCAGCGGTTCTTCCGATGCTTCCGCATCGTCAGTTTCTGTTATGCTGTCGCTTCGGTCGGAACTGTCGGCGGAATCAGGACTCTCTCCCGCATCACCGCGCTGTCCGTGTAGTACTGCCGTGTCCGTTCCCACGCCAGATTCGCTTCGAACCCCGCGTTCGGACGAGGATTCGCCTTCGCGTACTGCTCGTCCAGCAGGAACCGATACTCCCACGCGCTCTCGTCCACCTTCCGCGCTTCCGTCAGGTACCGGTGCTGGAATCTCAGGACTTCCACCCACTCCGGGTAATTGTCCTCCATGAAGTGCATCCACGCCAGACCGTAGCTCCCGATCGGCTCCTCCTCCATCGACGGCTCCCGTTCCACGTTCGGCTTGTATGTCCCCTCCATCGGGTCGAAGGCGTACCAGATAATCACTCCGCTCACTTCCTTCTGCCGAAACTCCGGAAACCACTCCGTCTGCCGCCTGGTCCCGTACTCCTGTGTCGTCTCCCAGCCGATCACGCCCTTCACCTTCTTCACGACGGCTTTCGTCAGAAAGTTCCGGAGCTGATCCTTCGGAATCTCCGGGTACTCGCTCTCCGGCAGCGTCAGCTTGTCTGCTTCCGGCAGTCTGATCCATTCTTCGTAAGTCATCTTGCTTTACCTCCTGTTCCTGAATCCGTTGTTCCGTAACGCGCTCGTTGATGAAGTTTTCGATCTTCATCAGCGCGTTTCTTGCTGCCCTTGCCGTCAGTGCAAGGAAAATCATGCGCTGTTCATTGGTCGCCAGCATTCCGAACGCAGTGTGATCCGGTGTGAGATTGTAGTTTCCGCCGCCGATCGCCAGCCGACCGGCAATGATCTCACCGGCACACGCACCCATAGACTTGATGAATGCTCTTGCCTGATTCTCATCAGGCGAAAGACCGAGGCGCTGCATCGTTTCGATGCCAAGCTCCGGCGGAACCGCCCCATTCACCAGCGTTTCCAGCAGGGAACCTCCCTGCGGTACACCCATTCCCGCCTTGACAGCTGCGATATTTCTGCCTGTGATCGTCCATTGCCACGGGGGTGCATCGCTTTCACACTGTGAGAAGTCATACATACTGATCACATTGCCGTCATGGTCGAAGAAGTCGATAGACTCTCCGCCCTGTCTGACAGGACTGTCTGCCCTTGCCCACTGTGCGGCTGTGCCGATGAAAAGTGTGTCCGGTCTCTGGATGTAAAATTCCAGCGAGACGGACGGAGAATGCTTGAAAACACGCCCCTGAAATCTCAGAAACTTCGACAGTTCCCCGCTGTCCTGCGCCATTGCTGTGAGCCGTCTGCTGCCTGTTTCGCTGAACCCGCCCAGCGGTGTCAGCTTTTCGGAATGTGCCATGCTTCGGTTCCTCCTTTATCGTGATAGCACTTTAACGCGTCGAAGTCAATACTTTTTGCGCGAAATTTCGGTTTTTGCAAAATTTCGTCGATCTGCTCAAAAACAGCTGTCCCACCTTGTGCAATCTGCAATGCGGCGGGTCTGTTCCACTGTACTGAATCTGCTTGTCCATGCGACAACTCCTCTCTGAATCAAAGATCACGAATTGAAAAAGAAAAATGCGGTTTGCCGCTAACTGCGCCCGCGCCCGCATCATAAGCCGCGCCGCTCAGCCCGCCTGTCAGATCTTCACGCGCCGTCAAAAAATTTTTACGCGCGCGTATTAAGACTACAAGTATACTGTAAGTAGAACCATGTTTTTTTCTTTTCAATCCGGTAAAACTTGGGTACTGAATAATGATTCACATTTCAGGGACTACCCCTTGACCATAAACTCGATGAAACCGCTTGACAAATCCTGCAAAGTGTGGTAAACTGAAACCATGCAAAGTGGTTTCTGCTATGCAGACCAACGGTGCGGTTGCAGTGCGAATGCAGCCGCGCCTTTCTTTTTCGTATCCTTCCGCGCCCGAAGCGGACGATCAGGTAATGATTATCGACGAACACGCGCCGATTGTCGCGTGACCGCCGCCGTGACCGATAGATCAGCTTCATTTCGATCAGCTCGCGGATCGTCTGGATCACGCTCTCGCGCTTCATGCCCGTCTGCTCGGATATGTCATTGTAGCTGTTCCAACAATCGTTCAGCGTCGGACTGAAAGATTTGCAGAGGAACAGGTAGATAACCATCTGCCGCGGCACGAGCTGCCCGAACACCCGTCGTTCCATCAGGAAATAACCGCTGTCTGTCGGCAGCTTTTTGACGGCGTAGCTGTATGTACCCTTTTGCCGGTTGCGCTTATATGCGCGCTCCAGCGGCTCGATCAGCTTCCATGCTGCCAGCCTTTTCAGCACTCTGGCGACCGTCTGCAAGGACCGCAGCCCGCAGCATTGCCCGATAGTGGATTGTTTGACCTTGACGATCTCCTTGCCGGTGATCGTCCGTGTATCTGCCGGAAGGCTGCACAGATAAGCGTAAACGCTTAGTTCCTGCGCGTCCAGCCCCAGCTCGAAGATGTGATTGCTTAACCGAAACAGGC
>CAMHUJ010000489.1 GCA_946188175.1 uncultured Ruminococcus sp. | reverse complement strand
AACTTTTGTTATGGATGCGTGCAGCTGACGTTTACAATCGCTCGCCATGCACGAAAAAAGACCGCTCAATCCACGCTGCTGCGCAAGATTGAGCGGCTTATTGATATCATCACATAAACAATGAGGTCCGGGGATAATATCCCCGGCGAGGGTTTGGGAGCAGCGCTCCCATTACAAATCCGTCGGAGACACCTTTGAACCCGTCGGAGACAACTTTCTGCCACCGCAGTCAGTCCGGAGCGGATTCCTTTTTGCGGCGGACGGCAAAGCTGATGCCGCCGACCAGAACCAGTACCCCGCCGAGCAGTGCCGCGGGAATCCATGCCTTGCCGCGCACCTTTCCCATACTGCGGCTTGCATTCTCCGGCTCGGTCACGATCGGCGCAGGCGCCGTATTTTCCGCATCGGGCAGCGGTTCGTGCTGAATGCCCTCCGTCTCCGCATATTCACGGATCACCGATGAATTGGCATAGAGCGTCAGCTCGTTTTTCATGCGTTTGCAGCCGTTTTCCGCATCGTAGCTGTAGCCGAATGCCTGCGCACCGACCGTCCGGACCGTATCCGGCAGATACACCTCGACCAGATTCGGACAGCCTGCAAATGCGCGGTCGCCGATTGTTTCCAGCGCATGCCCGAGCCGCAGATAATTCAGCGTCCGGCAGCCGCAGAAGGCATCCGCGCCGATCACGGCAAGCTGATCGCCGAACTCCGCGACTTGCAGTGAGCCGCAGTCACGGAATGCACCGTCACGAATCTCACGGACGCTCTCCGGCAGCCGCACGGTCGTAATCCCGTTATGCGATGCGAATGCGCCGTCATTGATAATCTGCACGCCGTCCGGCACCTCGGCAACGCTGTCCTTTCCCTGATAGGCGATCAGCATTTTTCCGAGGATGCGGAAGTCCTCTTTGCCTGCGGTCAGCCATTTCGTATCCGCAAAGGCATCCGCTGCAAGATAGCTCACGGTATCCGGTGCGGTGATCTCCGAAAGCGACGTACAGCCTGCAAATGCGCCCTGCTGAATCTGCTGCACGCCGGAAGGAATCACGACGCTGCGCAGCGTTTCCGACGAAGCAAATGCACCTGCGCCGATAATCCGCACATGCTCCGGAACAGTATAATCGGCAGCCGTACCGCGATAGGCATAGAGGATGCCGTTTCCGAGCATGAGCGTATCGCCGGTCTGTTGCGTGAGGAACAGCGTATCCGCAAAGGCATCTCTGCCGATCTCCTGCACGGTATCGGGCAGCGTGACGACCTCGAGCGCCTTGCAGCCTGCGAATGCCGATGCGCCGATGCTGACGCATTCCTTCGGGATCTTCATTGCCTGCAAATAGGCGCAGCCCTCAAAGGCGCAGTCGCCGATGCGCTTGACGGAATCAGGCAGCATAACGACATCTGCATAGCAGTATTTGAACGCAGATTCGCCGATTTCCGCCACCGGCTTCCCGTCGATCTGTGCCGGTATTTCGACCGTTTTCTCACAGGTCCAGCGGAAGGAGCGGATCAGAATGCCGCCGTCTGCCGCGTCTTCATATTCCGTCACCGAAAGCGGATCGGGCGGCGTCATTTCGGTGCGCTCGGTCGTTGTGCCCTCGGTCGTGGTATCGGTTGTTGTTTCCGCGGTTGTGGTATCGTCCGTGCCGGTTGTTGTCTCTGCGTCAGGATCGGCGGCTGCATCGGTTGTCTCAGCCGTTTCATCCGTCACCGCCGGTTCGCCCGCAGGATCATCCGGCTCCGCAAAGACCGGCAGCGCCGTGCCGCAGAGCAGCAGCAATGCCGCCGTCAGCGCGGCTGCGCCCTGCCGCATACCGTTTCTTTTGTTCATGTCTGTTCTCCTTTTTCGCATATAAAAGAGGGGGACTCCGCTGCCGGAATCCCCCTTGAATCGGTCATTACAGCGGCATCTGCGGCTGCTGATAATCCGTCGGATAACCGTCTGCGCGGACGACCTGAACATTGTTGTACAGTGCCATGCCCGTACCGGCAGGAATCAGTTTACCGATGATAACATTCTCCTTCAGACCGAGCAGGTAATCGCTCTTGCCGTTGATCGCGGCATCGGTGAGCGCCTTTGCCGTCTCCTGGAAGGATGCGGCGGACATAAAGGACTCGGAGGAGGAGGAAGCCTTGGTGATACCGAGCAGCGAAGGTCTGGTGGTGACGAGACGCAGATCGGTTTCGCCTGCATCCATACGTGCCTGAATGCCTGCATTGATCGTCTCGACCTCGCGCTTATCGACCATTGCCTCCGGAAGCAGATAGCTGCTGCCCGGATCGGCGATCAGCACCTTGCGCATCATCTGGCGAACGATGACCTCGATGTGCTTATCGTTGATGCCAACGCCCTGCTGACGGTATGCATACTGGATTTCTTCGATGATATAGTTCTGAACCGCCTGAACGCCGAGGATATCGAGCAGATCCATCGGATAGATCGAACCGGTGGTCAGTCTGCCGCCGCGCTGAATCTCAGCGCCGTCCTTGATGTTCGGAGCGAGGTGGTAGTTATACGGAATGGTATACGGCGTGGAGTCGGTGTTTGTCTCCGGATCATGAATGATGATCGTCTTGATGCCGTTGTCCTCGGACATGCTGATCGTACCGGAGGTCTTGGCAAGGATTGCGCCGTTCTTCGGACGTCTGGATTCAA
>CAMHUJ010000488.1 GCA_946188175.1 uncultured Ruminococcus sp. | reverse complement strand
GATGAGCACATCAATGCAAGTGATGCGGCTGTGATCCTGATCTATGCCGCGGCTGTCGGCGCAGGCGATACGAATGCTGTGTTTGTCAACCCCCAAGTGTACCACACGCTGATTAGAAAGTGTACCAGTAATGACAATTAAAAAGTGTACCACCCGATAGTTTTGAGGGTACCATATTCAAATATATGTTTTCACTACATCCGACGGAATGGAGCGCAGCGGAATGGAGTCGGATGTAGTGAAAACGGCGGCGCGTCCCGATCGCTCTCAATTGTTTTTTGACTGCTCCAGACGGTAAGATACGCCGTTCATGTCAAGAATATGAGAATGGAACGTCAATCGGTCTACCAACGCGCTCACCATTGTGTCGTTCTCAAACAGTTCGGTCCACTTTGAAAATGGCAGATTGGTCGTGACGATGGTGCTCTTTTTCTCACTTCTGTCAGATATTACTTGAAATAACAATTCTGACTGATGACGGTTGAAGCTGATGTAGCTCAGTTCGTCAAGTATCAGCAGGTCTGCTCTCGCAAGGGACTTCTGAAGCTTTTCCAGCTTGTAGGTATCCTGAGCCTCTGCAAGTTGTGTCGAAAGTGCTGCCGCATTCTTAAACAACACCTTGAAACCAGCACGACAGGCTTTCATACCGAGAGCGATCGACAGATGCGTTTTGCCGCGTCCCGGCGGACCGATCATGATAATATTCTGATGCTTTTTAATGAAGTCACAGCTTGCCAGTTCACTAATAAAGCCTGGAGAAATCGAAGGATTCAGGCGATCCATCTGAAACTCGTCCAGTGTCTTCTCAAACGGAAATGCGGCGTTTTCAAGCCGTCTCTTCATCTGGTTTTCCTGACGATGCTCTGATTCACGCCGCATCATTTCTAACAGAAAAGCTCCATAGCTCAGATCGGAATCCGCCTGACGGATCACATCATCATATTCTGTAAATGTCGGCAATCGCAGCTGTTTGGCATACAGACTGATCTGCTCGTTTGTTGGGTCGATCATGCACTCACCCCCTTTCCAAGCAGCATATCATAAACACTCAGGTCAGGCTTGGATATCTTCACCGGGTCATCAGGCTGCTGTCTTTCGGAGGGTGAAGTGTACGGCACGATATCACCGTGCATGACTGCTTCATATCCGATCTCAAGACCTTTGCGGATCAGATCCACAAGCGCCTTGGGTTTCAGATCTTCGGTTTCTTTCTTCTTTTTCAGCCATGCTACAAATGCATCAGGCGCATTGTTGAGAAGCGGCTTTGCCTGAAAGATCGCTCTGCCTTTCTGCTCCAGCAGCGGCAGATAATGGGCAAGGTCATAAAGACTCTGCTCCCGCTTGTAGCACCGTTGATGCGATGCGATCATTGTGCCGCCGCACCATAATTCGATGGTTTCGGGAAGTGCTTTCAGCGTTACAGTCTTTCCGACATAGCTGACAGGTACAGAATACCGGTTCGTTTCAAACTGCACCAGGCTGTAGAAGCTTACCCTGAGTTCAGTCCTGTGGGAAGGATCATAACGGCGTTCCGGCAATGCAAACAGCGCCTTCTTTTCCTCCGCCAGCAATTCGCCGACTGTACAGGTATTGCGGGGAACGGTATGCGAGGTATACGTTCGACAAGCGTCTTCAAATCTCCGATTCAATTCTTCGAGATTGTCGGCTTTCGGCAGAGGCACGCAGAAATTGCGTCTGAAGAAGCCTACTAAGCCCTCCACCAGCCCCTTCTCATTTCCCGACGCAACATTGCAGAACACAGGCTCAAAGCAGTAATGTGCTGCAAGAGCGATATACTTGTCCGTTGCCTTTGCATGAACTCCGAAGCCTTCCTTGACGGCGATACGAGCGTTGTCGAAAATTACACGGCGAGGTACGCCGCCGAAATATTCAAAGGCGCGGATCAGAGCGTCCTGAAAGCTTTCAAAATTCTGGCGCCTGTATGCAGCAACGAAGGGGGCTTCGCTTGCACACAGTCTTGCGCAGAAGATGTTAAGAACGACACGTTCACCGGCTATGTATGATGTGGCTTCGCCCCAATCAACCTGCATCGCATCACCAAACGGAAATGCGAGCGGTACAAAGGCTTCCTTTGTACGGTTCCTGTATTTCCTTACATAGTCACGGATCGTCGATTCTCCGCCTGTAAAGCCTTTCTCGGCAACAAGACGGTCGTATATCCTCTTGGCGGTGTGATGCTGTTTCTTCGTCCCTTCCTGCTCGTCTTGTTCGATGCACTGGGCAACGAAATCCCTGACTTCCTGTGTGAGTACGGTAGCAGTCCTTTCGGGAGGATTCAAGCGCTCTCCCGGCATGATGCTGCCATCCATATACTTGTGTACTGTCTTTCGATGGATACGGAGCTTTCTGGCGATAGCTCTCTCGCTAATGCCTTCTCTGTGCAGCTTCCTTATCTCTGCGTATATATCCATTGTGATTACCACCTTTTTTCGCCTCCATAACTTTGATAGCACTTCGCTATCTCTATTATACAGGCTTTTTGTTTCGGTGGTACACTTTTTCATCAGCGTTTTGTGGCTGAGTGGTATACTTTTATTTTAGCATATACATGCTGAATCCGGAGGGCGAAGAGATCACCGTAGATACGACTTCCGTGCAGCTCTCCACGATCGATGACAGCGCGTTCGAGAACTGCCTGAAGCTC
>CAMHUJ010000487.1 GCA_946188175.1 uncultured Ruminococcus sp. | reverse complement strand
ATCGCACCGTGGCAGTCGAGCCGCTACCTCATGGCAAAGAATGAGCACGCAGTAATCCGTTCGAGCATCGTGGCATCCGCTGCCGTTTTCGTCATCGAATTCCTGATGTGCATGGCAGGCGTCTTTACGCAGAAGCTCAATCCGGGCATGGAGACGCCGTCCCACGCACTGATCTGGGCGTCAATGAATCTGATGCCTGCACTCCTCGGCATCATCGTTCTCTCGGGTGTTCTCGCTTCCGGTATCTCCTCTGCCACAACGTTCCTCTCCCTGATCAGCTCGAATATCATGAACGATATTATCACGGTCAAGAATGAGAAGAAGAAGGTTCTCTACGGTCGTATCTCCGTTCTGATTATCGGTATTGTGATCTGCCTGCTCTGCATCTTCCAGCCGCCCCAGATCTTCTGGATTACCTATCTCGGCGCAACGATCGTTGCCTGTTCCTGGCTGCCGGTTGCACTTGCCAGCGTATGGAGCAAACGCGTAACAAAGGTCGGCGCATTCTGCGGCATGCTGGTCGGCTTTGTCGTCAGTGCAAGCATGAAGATCGGTGTATCGGTTGCCGGTATTACGCTGCCGATTTACTTCGATCCGTTCTTTGTCGGTCTGTTCTCCGGCATCATTGCAATGATTATCGGCTCTGCGGTCACAAAGGTCACGCCGAAGGAAAAGGAAGAGCGTGAGGCGCTGTTTGTGATTCCGGTGGATGAAAAGGACCCTGCCGAGATCAAAAAGACCAAGAATACGGTTCTGCTTTCGATTCCCATGGGCGTTATCATCACGATTGTCCTTGCGGTATTCTGGGCAATTCCGTATATGAAGGGTCTCAAATAATTCTGAATATGAAAAACCGGCTTCGCTGCATTGCGGAGCCGGTTTTTCAGGCAGACAAAAAAGCAGATATCCGAAGCTGCTCCGGATATCTGCTTTTCCGTGTCTCAGAATGTATTTTCGAGGGTATCCCACTTCTGATCCTTCTCAGACAGCGTCAGTGCGGTGCCGTCCTTGAGTGCGTAGCCTTCAGCGGATGCGCTGCCGGGATATACACCGGTCAGCTCCGGCCACACAATTCCGATTGCCGGATCATTCCATGCAAGACCGCCCTCATCGTTCGGATGCCAGAAATCATCACACTTATAGCAGAATTCCGCCGAATCACTCAGCACGAGAAAGCCGTGCGCAAAGCCCTTCGGAATCAGGAACTGCTTATTGTTTTCTGCGGTCAGCTCGACGCCGTACCACTTGCCATAGGTTTTGGAATCCTTCCGCAGATCGACACAGACATCGAAGACGCTGCCCTTGATTACGCGGACGAGCTTCGTCTGCGGATACTGCTTCTGGAAATGCAGACCTCTGAGCACGCCCTTGACCGAGCCGGACTGATTATCCTGCACGAAATCAATGTCAATGCCTGCCTCAGCCATATCACGCTTGCTGTAGGTCTCCATGAAATAGCCGCGGTTATCACCGTGAACTGCCGGTGTAATCACACAGAGACCTTCAATCCCTCCGACATTCTTTTCCACTGTGATCTGTCCCATTACGAAATCTCCTTTAAGTATCTGCTGAGTGCATCCTGCCAGACCGGAAGCGGCTCAAATCCGTTTTCGGCGAGCTTGGATTTATCCAGACGCGAATTGAACGGTCTGGCAGCCTTGGAAAGCCCGTACTCAGCGGTTGTCACAGGCGTGACCTTCGTCGTCATATGCGCCTGTCTGTAAATCTCAACCGTGAAATCATACCACGAGATATAGCCGCCCTCGTTTGTCGCATGGTAATAGCCGTATTTCTCGGTTTCCGCCATATCGACGAGCAGTCTCGCAAGATCAAAGGTATAGGTCGGCGTACCGATCTGGTCGCAGACCACGCGCACCTCATCATGCGTTTTGCCGACATTGATCATCGTCTTGATGAAGTTTTTGCCGTTGACGCCGAACACCCATGCAATCCGGACGATGAAATACTTGTCAATCGTGCCGGAAACGGCAAGCTCACCGTCGAGCTTGGACTGACCGTAAACATTCTGCGGCGCATAATCCCTGCAATCCGGCTGCCACGGCGCAGTCCCCTGCCCGTCGAACACATAATCCGTCGAAATATAGATCATCTTGCAGTCCAGCTTTTTGCAGATATTGGCAATATTCAGCGTGCCGTCCACATTGATCGCACGGACCTTCGGAATATTCTCCGCATCCTCGGCAGCATCGACCGCCGTCCATGCAGCGCAGTGAATGACAACATCCGGCTTGATTTCGGAAATCGTGCGCGCAACAGCCTCCGCATCGGTGATATCGAGCTTCACATATGCGCAGTCCGCCGCGGTCTGATCGAGAATATCACTGCCGACCGCCGTATAGCCGCGCCGTTTCAGTTCGTTGACAACGTCAAAGCCGAGCTGTCCGCCGACTCCGGTTACAAACGCCTTCACGATTCAGACCTCCGCACGGTTGCCGTACATTTTCTCGTAGTAGTTCTGGTACTCGCCGGAAATAATGGTCTCCCACCATTCCTTGTTTTCCAGATACCACTTGATCGTCTTCTTGATGCCGTCTGCAAACTTGGTCTCCGGCAGCCAGCCGAGTTCATCGTGAATCTTGGTCGGGTCGATCGCATAGCGCATATCATGACCCTTTCTGTCCTCAACGTGGATGATGAGGGATTCCGGCTTGC
>CAMHUJ010000486.1 GCA_946188175.1 uncultured Ruminococcus sp. | reverse complement strand
CACATGTTTGTCATTGTGGCGAATAGACTTTTGCGACAGAAAAGTGATATAATGATTCTATAGAATTGGTATTGCTGCAAGGCAGTACTATGATGTATGGAGGAAATTAACATGAAGATCAAGTCTATGTTCGCAGCACTGGCTGCAGGCGCTATTGCTGTTTCCGCAATGGCTGTTACCGTTTCGGCAAATATCACCAATGCAACTG
Source organism: uncultured Ruminococcus sp. (assembly GCA_946188175.1). GTDB lineage: Bacteria > Bacillota > Clostridia > Oscillospirales > Ruminococcaceae > Firm-04. The sequence continues at coordinate 2,469 of CAMHUJ010000486.1, read as the reverse complement.
AGACTGACGGAAAGTATTGCCTGAATGTTACGCTTCCCGAAGGCTGCAAGTTCAATGATATTTATGGTTACCTTATCACACTTGACGGTACTGTCGGCGAAGGTCAGACCAATGTCTGCGGTGTTTCCCGTCAGTCTACCTCTGTGAAGTGGACCACGGATGAGTTCTGCCAGGCTGGCGGCGACAAGCCGTATACCATTGCTGATGACAATACCGTCAAGATGCTGTATTCTGATCCGCTGTTTGCTGAGTCCGATAAGTATGCTCAGGTTTTTGTTGAACAGTGGCACTGGACAAATGACAAACAGATTGACTTCTCTGTCAGCAGCATTAAGCTGCTCGACAAAGACGGCAATGAGCTGACCGCAAAGGTTGCTGAGACCACCACTGAGGCTCCGGCTACCACAACTGCTGCTGATACGACCGCTGCTCCGACTACTACCACCACTGCTGCAAAGTCCGCTACCAAGACCGATTCTACCAAGACCGGTGATGCAGGCGTCGGCATTGTTGTTGCTGCAATGGGTCTGGCTGCTGCTGCTGCATTCGCTGCACGCAAGAAGCACTGATCTATAAATATTGCGCATCTGCGCATGATAACTGCTATTTACGGATGCCCTCTGCGTGATGTAGAGGGCATTCGCCATGAACAAATGATTTCATATGGAGGAAAGAAACATGAAAAAAATGCTTGCTACGCTCGCCGCTGCTGCAATGCTCGGCACACTCGTCTCCTGCGGTAAGGATACTGCGGATTCACCCGCTGAAAGCTCCGCCGCGGAAACCACGACCGCTGAAACCTCTGCGGAGTCTTCCGAGGAGAGCAGTGAGGAGGAGTCTTCCGTTTCCGATCCGCTGCCGAGAGATGTCGGCCCGATTGATGAGAATGCAGTCACCTTTGAGGATGACGATATGCGCACTGCACATCAAATGGACGGCGGCACCGATGAATGCAATATCGAGCTTTCCATTGAAGATCTCGACGGCGACAAGAAGCTCAGGGTTCATCCTGTCAGAGACGATGATTCCAAGGATTACGGCGTCGTCAAGCTCGTCTTCGATGTGCCGAATATGGTCGGTGCGGAGAATGTCGCAAATATCGGCCGCGTTACGGTTGATTTCACCTGCATCGCTAACGGTACCTGGGTCAACGACGACGGCAGCGAATCTCTTGTCGTCGGCAATTTCCTCGGCACCGTCGCCGGTCAGCTCGCTGCGGAAAAGGGCAAGGATGACGAAGGCAACCTGATCCAGAATTCATGGGCACAGTCCGATTTTGCTTATCAGGACTGGGAGCACAGTGAAGGAAGCTGGCGCTGCGAAACAACATTCCCGATCAACAATATCCCTGCAAACGGCTTTGCTGCAAATGATCCTTCCGCTGCGCTCGTCATCATGCGCTGGGGTCAGAAGAATGACGTTGATTTCTACATCGACAACATCACCTTCTACGATAAGGACGGCAACTCTATGCCCGTTTTGAAGTCCGATGCCGCAGGCGCTGAGGGCGCTGAGAACACCGAGGAGGCGCCCGCTGAGGAATTCTCCGAGAGCAGCGCGGACGCAGCAGAGTGACAGAAGTATCGCTGCGCGATGATTTATAATGGGGCTGCTCGCACCATACCCTCGCCGGGGACATTGTCCCCAGACCCCATGTTTATGCATAATATGGCAAAGCCGCTCGATCCATGCGTAACAGCTTGATTGGGCGGCTTTTTTCGTACATAAACAAAACCGCACGGTTCATTTTTATCATACATCGCAGCTCCTGTCTTCTCTCTCCTCCCTCCTGCTTTCTCCTTCCTCCTTTATTTACGCTTGCTTTTTCTGCGAAAATGTGGTATGATAGAAAGGAATCCATGCATATCATAAAAGGAGGCTCTTATTATGGCGGAACGCTTTACCGTTACACTCAAACAGATCATTGACGAATTCCGGCTGGAGGTGCTCTACTGCCCCGGCAGCCCCGAGGAAATCCTCATCTCCGAAAACGATATCACGCGCCCCGGCTTGCAGCTCATGGGGTTCTATGAATACTTCAATCCCGAACGCATCCAGATCATCGGCAAAATGGAATTTGCCTATCTCTCGACGCTCGAGGAAACCGAGCGCGCAGAGCATCTCAAAATGCTGTTTGCGCAGCATATCAAATGTCTCTGCCTGAGCCGCGGTCTCCCCTGCTTCGCCGAGATGCTCACCCTCGCACAGCAGTATGCCGTTCCGGTGCTCCGCACTTCGGAATCGACCTCGCATTTCACCTCGAATCTGCTGTCGTTCCTCAACCTGCACCTCGCACCCCGCGTCACGCGCCACGGCGTCCTGATCGAGATTTACGGCGAGGGCATCTTCATCACCGGTGAGAGCGGCGTCGGCAAATCCGAATGCGCGATCGAGCTGGTCAAGCGCGGTCACCGTCTGGTCGCGGACGATGCCGTCGAGCTGCGCAAGGTCTCGAATACGAATCTGGTC
>CAMHUJ010000485.1 GCA_946188175.1 uncultured Ruminococcus sp. | reverse complement strand
GTGTTCCTGCGGTAAATCAGAATTTGTCGGCAGTGCCGACAGCCGTTGATCTAAAGGTTTCCGGCGGCGTTCCGAGGGGATTGAAAGATCGTTGACTTCAGCCATTCTTTCTTTATCGTTTGTCCGATGTTAATTTTTACTGGGCGCGCATGTTTCGCAAGCGGAACTGCGCAGTTTGCCTGCGGCAAACATGCGGGGCATGCGAATGCGAGAGGGAAACCGTAACGTCGGTGTAAAGCTCTCCTTTCCGTGATTCTCTCACCCCTAAGGGCGCAGGTCTTGCAATGAATCATTCGTTATATTCAGAATCGCGTCCTCAGAGAGAAGCAGATAAGGAACAACGGCGGCGGAGAGCCGCCCCGATTGAGCTGAAACACGAGCCGTCCCGCAAACAACACCCAAGAAAGGCGAAGCAAAATGGAGGCGGGCACTGCCCGCAAATTCTGATTTATCTTAGCAACACATTTTCTACAAGTGATTTTTTGAAACGCAGCATTACAGCCGCTTCATCATCCAGTATGCATCATCATAATGCCCGTCCGGATATTTCATACTGTGCGGAAATATGCCGTACCGCTGAAAGCCGAACGATTCATAGGCAGGGTCAGCCGTGCCGCCGTCGCTGATGAGCCGCTGCATACCGCCCAGAATATGAATCATGCCCCAGTCCCGATCTCCGTCCAGTTCATGCTCCTTCGAGAGCAGCTCCAGATAGCGGTAAAAGATGCGGTTTTCCTTGTCACGCTTTATACAGATGCTCCTTTGTCAGTCGGTTCCAAAGTCATACGGTTCCCAGAGATTTTTCCAGCAGCGGTATGCCGCATAGCAGACACCGGCGGTCAGCAGACCGTCCCCGAGTATCACGATTGCCGTATCAAAACGGAAAATCCCCAGAAATGCATTGCTGAATGCATGCGCCAGAATCGCTATGGGCAGCATCAGCATGGATTTATCCGTCTGAATCCCATAGAAGATCAGCACAGTCAGCGAAACGGCAAACAGCGCACCGCAGACCGCCGTCCAGAGATTGACGCCGAAGATATCCGAAGCCGCATTGCCCGTTCCGATCAGTCCGAAGCAGGATAAGCCGGCAGTGAAATTCTCCTGATAGCCGTGCGCCAGTCCGTAGGTCACGGCATCCTTCCGGCTGTCATAATCCCCGAGCAGGAACTTCATCGTCAGAAACTTTGTGCCCTCCTCGAGAATGCCGTAGAGCAGCCCGTTTGCGAGAAACCGTCCGACAAAGCTCTCGATCTGAAAGCCGGAGCGGATCATCGCACCGATAATAAACGCCGGAAAGCATACAACAAATGCGATCAGTGCCGGATAAATCCGCGCACCGGTCTTTTTGTGCCAGAGGAGAACCAGCAGCGGCGGCGTCAGAATCCGTACCAGTCCTGCAAGCACACAGCTGAAATCATTCATGCGATACGCTCCGTTTTATTCAACCGCAGTTTCTTTTTTTGTCCGCAGGCAGTTTTCGCCGCGCTCGAGCGCAACGATGCCCGTCCGGCACATTTCCATGATGCCGTATGCCTTCATCAGATCAATAAATGCGTCGATCTTCGAGGTCTCACCGGTCAGCTCGCAGACCAGCGCCTCCTTGGAATAATCCACGATCTTCGAGCGGAAGATCTCAACCGCCGCCATGATATCCTGCCGCGTTTCGGCGTCATTGCGCACCTTCAGCAGCAGCAGCTCACGAATCACGGTCTCATGCTGATCGAGCACCTCGACCTCCTTGACGTCATGGAGCTTTTCGAGCTGCGTGACAATGCGCTCCTTGATATCCTCATCGCCGCGGAATGCGACCGTAATGCGCGAAAGTCCTGCCGCCTCGGTCTCGCCGACGGTCAGGCTGTCGATGTTGAAGCCGCGCCGCGTGAACATGCCCGATACTCTGGACAGTACGCCCGAAATATTCGCAACCAGCACGCCGATAACATATTGCTGTTCCATATGTGCCTCCGTATCCGCTGAAATAATTATTCGATCTGTGTGATGATATTGTCGATCGAACCGCCCGGCGGCAGCATCGGCAGCACAAGCTCCTCGCTGCACATCTGCGCGTCGATCACGAACGGTCCGGACTGTGAAAATGCCGCCTGCAAGGCATCCGCAAGCTCTGCCTGTGTCGATGCCCTTGCGCTGCGCGCGCCGAAGCCCTCCGCGACCTTTGCAAAATCGGTCTGACGGTTCAGTGTCGTGCCGGAATAGCGGCGGTCATAAAAGAGTGTCTGCCACTGCCGCACCATACCGAGCACACCGTTGTTCATGATAATCACGGTGACATTCGCCTGCTCGGAAACGGCAGTCGCCAGCTCCGTGAGATTCATGCCGAAGCTGCCGTCACCGGTGAACAGCACGGCACGCTTTCCGGTTGCGATATTGGCACCGATTGCCGCACCGAGACCGTAGCCCATTGCACCGAGTCCGCCGCTTGTGAGGAAGGTCCTCGGCTGATGCAGCGGATAACGCTGCGCCGTCCACATCTGATGCTGCCCGACATCCGTCACGATCACCGCATCCGCCGGCGCCGCCGCACTGACCGCATCAATGATCTGAAAATGCGTCAGATAGCCCGTGCCGCCGTGCTGCTTCTCCAGCAGCGCATGCGAATGCGCAGTGCGCCGGAACTCCTCCTGCCGCAGCGTCTGGATTTTCTCAAACCAGTCGCGGT
>CAMHUJ010000484.1 GCA_946188175.1 uncultured Ruminococcus sp. | reverse complement strand
TAGCAATGACTTCCGGATGCGAAAACGCCCACTCCAATACCGCTTTGACCGCTTCGGTCGCATAACCGTTGTTCTGATATTCTTCGGAGATTCCGTATCCGATCTCTGCAATACCGTTCACAGAAAGCCCCTTGAAGCAGAGTTCCCCGATATGTGTGCCGTCTTTCAGTTCGATCATCCATATCGCATACCAATCCCATTGATCCGGATGTTTGAGACAGCCGTTCAGCATTTCTGTATATGCGGCTTTCAGGACATCATCAGTCTGCGCTTTGATGAAAGCTTCCATTATATCCTGAGATGCGGCGTATATTTTTAATCTCTCTGTTTCAATCATTTCGCTTCACCTCTCAGATGCTTATTTTCGTACCATTCCATTATACCATAATCTTTTCATTTCATCAAGACAAAAGTGCAAAAAACAGCACAGTTTGCTATCAGCAAACTGCGCTGCAGCAGCATCCTGCGGGCAGAGACCGTTTGCGATTCTCAGACGGCACGGCACTCAGCATTTTTCATATGTCAGAGCAAAGATATCTCCTCGAATGATATAGAGATCATTCGCGTCATGCACAGGATGTGCCATATAATCCCCAATGGTGCCGTACATATAATGCGCCTGATCCCAGAGAGAATAGAGCATTGTAAAATTATTCAGCTTCACGGCAAGAATTTCGCTGTTTCCGGATGCCTTGCACCCGCGCAGATAATCCACGAGCTGTCTTCCTATTTTTTCTGACCGATTCTTACAGAGGGCGGATAATAGTAAGCAGACACATCCGGTGATTCCGCACATGGCTGACCTGAATGCCGAGCTTATTCAGCATGATAAGCATATTGGGCTTGCTGATTTCGCGTTCTCCGGCATAAACAAAGCGCGGCTTCTTCCCGTTTTTTCCAGATAGCGGCAAAGCGCAAATCCGGAAGTGATCGCATCGGCATCGGGATTGTGATGCACCTGAATGACAATATCATCATAGATAAGCAGATGCTTCAGCAGCGGTTCATATGACTCTCCTTTTCAAATACAGTCAGATTGCCGATCACAGCTCGTCTCATTCTTCCCGTACACCGCAATCTTCGTCCAACGCCAAAAGATAGGTATTCGCATCTTCCAGCAGCTGCTGCGTCGTGTACAGCGGGAACAGATCACGATGGCGGAAGCAGCACGGATGCTTCATACAAATCCGTGTCTAAAAAAGGCAGGCGCACTCTGCCGGAAGCAAAGCGCGCCTGCAAATATACATGATACATTTCCTGATTATTTCCGGAGCAGCTGTTCCCAAGTAACATTGATCGCCGAAACATTTTTCGCCGTATAGTAAGAAAGGATCAGCTGTGCATCCTCCGCACTGACCTGACCGTCCCCGTCGATATCGGCGGCTTTGATCTGCGCATCGGTCAGATTCATCTGTTTGCCTGCGACCCGTTCTGCATAGGCATTCAGCGCGATCTGCGCATCATCCGCACCGACCTCACCGTTCCCGTTCAGATCGCCGCGAACGACGTTCTCCGCAGGATTCTGCACCGCAGATTTATCTTTCAGGTATTCCATGGCGCAGTAGCCGGAAACGCCTCTGTATTCGACCTTTCCCCATTTTCCGTCATCCGAAACGCTGGTGAGAGGCACCTCCGTATCCTTCGGGATCGTCAGCAGGATCGTGCCGAACAATGAAGGTTCCGAGCGCATATTCAGGCTGCCGGACTGCGTAGCGATGATGCATTTGCGGCTGACATCGCTCCACTGCACCGCGTTGCCGCAGTGCTGACTGTAGTAGAGCCTTGACTTTTCGCGCCGCATTTCATAGGTCCATTTGGCGCAGCCCTCATAGCGTGCCGCCCAGATATCGGACGCCGCAACGGCATCCTCCTCGGTATTGCCGAGTGCTTTCATATCCTCATAGAGATGCAGCGAGATCAGATAATTATTATGCAGCAGATCGTTCCGGATAAAATCGAGCTGACAGGCAAGCGTCTTCCATTCGGGCGAATAATTCTGGAGCTCCTCCATGCGGTATCCGGCATCCGCGCCGCTGTTCCACTGGCAGATACCATAGCCCTGTGTTCCGCCGGTATCCTCGGGATTATGCGCCTCCGGATCGAAGGTACCGCCTGTTTCGACATGAATATTGCCGATGACGCCGCAGGCGGCAGCAGATGAAAAGCCGAGTGTTTGCGTCAGATAGCGAAAGATTGTTTTTTCATTTTCCTCCGGATTGTTAACCCTGTTGTTTTCCGGCGGATTCTGCACCGGCTCCGTGACCGGTTCCGTCACAAGCGTCAGCCATTCCATGGCGCAGTAGCCGATCACAGAACCGAACTGCACCTCGCCCCAGCCGTCGCAGGTCCGGAACACCTTCACGATTGTCCCTCTCGGGATCGTCGTGATAATCATGGAAGACTGTCCCGGCTCGGCGCGCATATTCAACGGATCGGTTTTCGTTGAGACTTTATAGCTTCTGCCGTCCTCTGTCCAGTTTTTTGCATCCGAACCGGATTCGCCGGACTGCGCAGCAGCGTGTGCCGTCTGCAAAGCCGCAGCGGTCAGCATTCCTCCGGACATCGGATGCAGTGCAAGCAGCGTGACCGCAGCAGCAGCCAGCGCGGTGCACTTGGTTTTTCGTTTCATTTTAACCTCCTGTATCTGTTCCGGTCTGCGTCGCGCAGCACCGTGATCTATT
>CAMHUJ010000483.1 GCA_946188175.1 uncultured Ruminococcus sp. | reverse complement strand
GGCAGATCGTTACGATCATCTTCATCAGTGCCTTGAAGGGTTTGAATTCCAACAGTTTTTCCATAGTTTCTTTTCCTCCTGAAATGAAAGTTTTAATATTGTCTGATCGGGTGAGGATCAGAACCAAACAGATTTGTGTCCTCCGTGCCGACGGTACAGTACCAGATCAGCAGGAGAATCGAGCCGAAGCCCGTGCCGGAAAACAGCAGCCACCAGCCGCTGCGGTTCACATCATGCAGACGCCGAACCTGAAGCGCATACATCGGAACAATCACAAACAGTGAGTAGAGACTCTGAACTGACGTTAACAGCAAATTGGTTACCGAAATGGCTGCTTTGCTGCCGGAAAATGCAATTACGCCGACTATGACTGTCCGAATGATACTTATTGCGAATACTATGATGCAGTTCATTGCGACTGCAAGCCAGTATTCGCTGCGGCATGCTCTGCCCGTGAAGGTTGCATAGTTCCGGATCATCTTGATATAGTTTTGAACTAGCGGTGTATTGAGCATATGTCATGTTCCTTTCCGGTATCGGGTCAGACGGGTGAAATATGCCAGCATTCCTCGGCATACTGCCGGATTGTACGGTCAGAGCTGAACGGTCCGGCTGCACAGGCATTGCGCCATTGCTTTTGCGAAAAAGCTGCCGTATCACGATAATCGGAAAGTGCCCGGAGCTTCGTTTCGACATAGTCCGGTAAATCAAGCAGCAGATAGTAATGATCCGGCTGATGCCAGCTTGCACCGTCCAGCAGCGCGAAATAAAGCTCGCGGAATTCACCGGTACCGCCGTCGGATACGGTCCCGTCGATCAGACTTCTGACGACACGCGCAGTCATCGGATTTTTTGCCATGACCGCACGGCTGCAATAGTCTTTCAGCTTTTCGAGGTCTTCAACAGTTGCGCCGAAGATATAATTGTTCTCCTTACCGGCGGCATCGACGATTTCAATATTTGCACCGTCGAGTGTGCCGAGCGTGACCGCGCCGTTGAGCATCATTTTCATATTGCCCGTGCCGGATGCTTCGGTACCGGCTGTCGAAATCTGCTCGGAGATATCGCATGCCGCAACGAGCTTTTCCGCGTAGGAGACATTGTAGTTTGTAACAAAGTGCACCTGCATCAGACTGCGGATATCGGGATCATTGTCAATCAGTTTTGCAATCTCATTGATATACTTGATGATTGCCTTTGCTCTGCGGTATCCCGGCGCAGATTTTGCACCGAACAGGAAGGTTGTCGGCGTGAAATCTTTGATTGTGCCGTCCTTAATGCCGTAATAAATCCACAGAATCGAAAATGCGTTCAGAAGCTGCCGTTTGTATTCATGCAGGCGCTTGATCTGAATATCAAAACAGGTTTTCGGATCAATCCGGATGCCTTCCTTTTGCAGAATATACTCTGCAAGCTGACGCTTCTTTTCCTGTTTGATTGCATGGAACCGTTCCATGATACCGGCATCGTCTGCGTAATGAGACAGCGCTCTGAGATCATCCAGTTCCGTCAGGAAATGCTGTGATCCGGATAACTCCGTGAACAGTGCCGTCAGTTCCGGATTGCACACGCCGAGCCAGCGGCGCTGCGTGATGCCGTTTGTTTTATTCTGGAATTTTTCGGGGTTCAGCGCATACCATTCTTTCAGAACTGTTGTTTTCAGCAGTTCCGTATGAATCGCTGCGACGCCGTTGACATATCTACCTGCATACATTGCAAGATTTGCCATGTGCACCTGATTGTTTTTGATGATGCGCAGTGCCTGAATCTGCTCCTGCGGTGTATCCGCTGCATAAAGTTCTGTCAGGAACTGCTCGGAGATTTGCAGCATGATCGCATAGATTTCCGGCAGGATTTCCTCTACAAGATCGCAGTTCCACTTTTCAAGTGCTTCCTGCATAATCGTATGATTGGTATATGAGAAAATCTTTTTTGCCATGGATCTTCAAACGAATAACCCTCCAGCTTCAGCAGACGGATCAGCTCCGGAATCGAAATGACCGGATGCGTATCGTTCAGCTGAATTGCCAGATGTTCCGGCAGGGTATCAAGTGTGCCGAATTGTGCCTTGTGCTTTCTGATACAGTCAGCGAGAGACGCGGCACAGAAGAAATACTGCTGTTTCAAACGCAGCAGCTTGCCTGCTCTGGTATCATCATTCGGATAGAGACAACGGGAGATATCCTCTGCGGCGATTGTCTCTGCCGATGCAGCAAGATAATCCTGCGCATTGAACATTTTGAAATCGAAAGCCTCAACCGGTTCAGCCTGCCAGAGCCGCAGTGTTCCGATATGCGGCGCATTGCCTTTTCCGGCGTATCCGATCACCGGCATATCATAGGGGACTGCGAGGACGGTCTGACCGCGATAGCTGATTGTAACCGCTTCCGAATCCTTCCGGATACTCCACGGATCGCCGAAGCGTGACCAGTCATCGCCGGTTTCGGTCTGTCTTCCGTCTGCAAAGCCCTGCTTGAACAAACCGTATCGGTAGCGAATGCCGTATCCGTCTACAGGAAGCGAACAGGTCGCCGCGCTGTCGAGGAAACATGCCGCCAGTCTGCCGAGACCGCCGTTGCCGAGTGCTGCATCCTCGATTTCCTCGAAAACGGAAAGCGAGGTGCCTGCCTTTTGCATTGCCTGCTCCATATCATCGAGCAGCCCGAGACAGTAGAGGTTGTTATAAACC
>CAMHUJ010000482.1 GCA_946188175.1 uncultured Ruminococcus sp. | reverse complement strand
ATGGCGGTATGACAGTATAAATATCAACCCGCCCCAGATGCAGAATGCAATCAGTGCTGCCGCCCACAGTACGATTGTAATAATCCGGACCGGCTTGCTGGATATCTTCAGCAGCAGCTGTAAGATGCCGGCTGCCGTACCGAATGCGATCAGCAGCGTGACCGGTTCACGAATCCATGTCCGGAATTGCAATCCGTTTCGATTCAGTATCCAGCGTGCAGTGAGAAACAGCACGCACACAATTACAGTCCAGAACAGAATACTCTTTTTCATACGATGCGTCCTCCGTTTATGTGCTGATTCTTTCCTGTGATGATTTCAGTATACCATGTTTTGCAGGAAAAAGCAAGAGCGAAGTACAAATCGGTTTCATCATGGTGATTGTTTCGTTACACGCATTGGTACCAGAAAACAGGATGCTTTTTGTTATCATCACATGGCTTGCAGCTTTTACAGCTGCCTTTTCAGTTGATACAGCGGACGGTTCATCGTGTCGGGTGCTTTTCTATTTTATTCTGATGATCGTATTTCATGTTTGCAGTCTTTGTTCTGTGCAATCCGCATTGTCAGCAGTAAACCGCCGAACATTCAGATATTGCCGATACTGATCCATGCGGCGGTCAGAGCGTTTACGACAGCGTGATTCTCTGCTGCTGACCGCCGGATAACTGTGCCGGAAATTGATTCTGATGTTCCGTCAGACCGAGTGTTTCAAGCAGCTCGTCCATGTCAAGCGGCTTTTCTGCAATATGCTGGCAGATCTGGATATTCTCGCGCACGGTCAGGTTCGGCACGAGGTTGTAGAACTGGAAAATGAACCCCAGATTATCGCGCCGGTAGTCTGAAAGCTGTGCGGGCTTCAATCCGAAAATCTCCTTGCCGTCTACAGTAATCGAGCCGGAATCCATGGTATCCAGTCCGCCGATGCAGTTGAGCAGCGTAGATTTACCGGAACCGCTTGTGCCCTTACGCTGTTTTGTACAGTGGCGGATGTTTCAGTTTTGCTAAGTATAAACGGGCTGTGATGCTGCACGGAAATTTTCCGTGTTCAGTCACAGCCCGTTTTTTATGATCTGTTCCCTTGTCCTGCGTCGTTACATCCCTGGGCATTTCCAAATCCATTGAGCGGCTGTATACTGTATATTAGTTCGTTGCCGTGTCCGAAATCCGCAGGACCTATCTGAACAATGCGAAGGCATATATGCTGCGGTATTACCGCGACTGGGACGCGCGCGATTGACGAAGCTGTATTTGCACCGCAGGAAAAGATGTGCTGGACAATTCCCGTATTTCATGCTATAATAAAAAAAGCAGGCGATCCGTTCCAAACCACAGATTCAGAAAAGAGGGTATCTATGCTGCAATTTTTCGGACGCGGCTCTGCATTTTCCGAGCTGCATAACTGTGCTTTTTTCCGAAGCGGGCATTCCCTGATTCTTATGGACTGCCCCGCATCTGCATTTCAGATTCTGAAGCACGCACCTTTTCTGCCGGCTTGTTCTGAGATTCGGGTGTTTGTTACACATACACATGCAGATCATGTCGGCGGAATCCCGCTGCTGATTCACTATGCGTTCTATCTGCTTCATACGCCGGTGATCGTAACAGCGCCCTCACGGGAGGTATCAGAGGATCTGCGTCTGTATCTCGACCGCATTGAGGGCTGTGATCCGGCAGGCTATCGCATTGAAACAGCGGCAGACGATGACCTTCCTTTTTCCGCCCGTGCCATTCCTGTGCAGCACACACCGCGCCTTGCCGGAAGATGCTTCGGGTGGTATCTGAATGCGGACGGACAGGAGATTCTCTATACAGGGGACACTGTTTCACTGGACCCGTTTCTGCCGTTTCTGCACGAGGGTGTCACTCTGTATACAGAGGCATGCTGTCATGCATCTGCCGTGCATATGCAGATCGACAGTCTGCTGCCTGTCCTGCGGGAGCTCACGCAGAAAGGCGTCAGAGTCTTTTTGATGCATCTTGATAATGAAGCCGGGATCGCAGATGCTGTCAGCGGTACGGATATTGCACTTGCACCGCTGTACGATATGAAAGGAGAAACTGCCATGTCAGATATCAATGCACAGGAAACACTCGCCAGCATTTTTTCCATTACGCACGATCTGTATAAGCGGATGTGCAGTGACCAGAAAAGCTCCCACGAAGCGTTGTTTACAGATCTTACCGCACTGGGCAAGATCCTGACCGGCGCCGACCGTGCGAGCTTCTGGAAATGGGATAAGCGCCGTCATGAATTGTGGACGCTCTCCGCAATCGGTACAGAACGCATTGTCATTCCTGAAACGACCGGCCTTGTGGGCAAAGCACTCCGCGAACAGAAGGTCGTTGTTACGAACGATCCGTACAACGATCCGGATTTCAATCCCGAAGTTGACAAGAAGACCGGCTATGTGACGCGCTCTGTCCTTGTCATGCCCGTGGCTGATGTCAACGGCGCATTCATCGGCGCATACCAGATGATCAACAAGCCGGGCGGCTTCGATGCCGCTGAGGATTGCCGCCGTCTGTCTCCGGCTGCGCTGATCTGTGGTCTTGCACTCGAATCCGAGACATTCCTGGAGGATTCACAGCATGATCGCCTCACACAGCTCAAGAACCGCATGGGCTTCTATGCCGACTATCTGCACCGCTACGGGAAAATGCTTGCCGCCGGCAGGAATGTTTCCATGT
>CAMHUJ010000481.1 GCA_946188175.1 uncultured Ruminococcus sp. | reverse complement strand
AGCGTACATTCACTGCATCCGCAGGCGGCGGCGCAGTCAATGTCACACTGACCGGTAAAAAGACACTCCAGTCCATTGAGCTGAAGAAGGAGGTTGTCGATCCGGAGGATATCGAAATGCTCCAGGACCTCATCATCAGCGCAGTCAATGAGGCTGTCAACAACATCGAGGAGACCACCGAGAACGAGATGAGCAAGATCACCGGCGGTGTCGCTCTGCCCGGCCTGTTCTGATTTCTCATGGAGGATTTCAGCGCACTGCCGCTTGTTGTCTTAGCTGAAAAATTCGCAGCGCTGCCCGGTATCGGAATGAAAACCGCGCAGCGCCTTGCATATGCGGTCATGGAGATGCCCGAGGACGAAGCCGCTGCTTTCGCGGAGGCAATCCTCAATGCAAAGCATCAGATCCATGACTGCCCCGTCTGCCAGAATCTCACCGAGCAGCCGGTTTGCAGCATCTGTGGCAATCCCAAGCGCGACCGCACGACGATCTGCGTTGTGGAGGGTCCGAAGGATGTCGCGGCAATCGAACGCACCCATGAGTATCACGGGCTGTATCATGTGCTGCACGGGCTGATCTCACCGCTCGACGGCATCGGCGCGGAACAGCTGCGCGTCGCCGAGCTGCTGAAACGGATTCAGGAGGGCGGCATCGAAGAGCTGATTATGGCAACAAATCCGAGCGTTGAGGGCGAAGCGACCGCGATGTACCTCTCGCGCCTCTGCAAGCCGCTGGGCGTCCGCGTCACACGGCTCGCATTCGGCTTGCCGGTCGGCGGCGTCATTGAGTATACGGATGAGGTCACGCTCTACCGTGCACTCTCGAACCGCAGCGAAATGTAAGCCGCATCACACGAAACAAACCGGACATTCTGACATGCAAATGCCGATGTCCGGTTTTTCTTTCAGGAGCAGATTTTCATGAAACAATATAAAAGCATGATCTTTGATATGGACGGCACCCTGCTCGATTCTATGGGCATGTGGCAGGCGCTCGACCGCAGATTTCTGCGCGAAAACGGCATCGAGCCGCCGCCGGATATCTCTGATATTGTCAAGAAAATGACCGTAGATACGTCCTCTGCGTATTTTGTCGAGCGATTCCGACTGCCGATGACGCCGCAGCAGGTCAAGGCGCGCGTCGAGCAGCTCGCAGCCGAAGCCTATCAGGAAACGCTGCCGCTGAAAGCAGGCGCAAAGGAATTTCTTGAAGCTGCCGCACAGCACGGGATCCCGTGCGCAATCGCATCCGTGACCTATCCCGCACTGCTCGAAGCGGCTCTGAACCGGCTCGGCATCCGGCAGTATTTCCGCTGCATTCTGACGCCGGATTCCGGCACCGAGGGCAAGCATGCACCGGATATCTACCTCGAGACCGCAAGGCTGCTCGGCACTACCCCTGCGGAGACCGTCGTCATGGAGGACGCGCTCTATGCCGCAGAGACCGCCGCTGCCGCCGGATTCTGCACGGTCGGATTCCGCGATGCGTCTGCACAGGCGGACTGGGCGGCACTCGATGCCGTATGCAGCCGGACGGTCGGGAGCTGGGCAGAGCTCAACAATCCGGCTTTTTTCGCCGCATTTTCAAAAGGATAAAGCAAGCCGCGGAATACAAGCTGTTACGCTGTATTCCGCGGCTTTTTCAATCCTCAAACAGACTGATCTTCGCTATATGCTGCAAAATACGGATCGTATCATTGCCCGTGATCTCGCCGTCCCCGTCGCAGTCGGCATTCGCCTTGCCCGCTGCACTGAGATCGGCTCCGGCATCCTCCGCGACAAACCGCGCCAGCAGTACCGCATCCGAAACATCCACGACACCGCTGCAATTCACATCACCGGTCTTCGTTTTCTGAACGGTCTGCGAAGAAACCGTTGTCGTTCCGGTCGTCGTTTCCTCTGTTGTCACGGTGGTTTCTTCGGTCGTGGTTGTCGTGGTTGTGGTTTCGGTCGTGGTGGTTGTTGTCGTTGTTGTGGTGCTTTCCTCGGGCTTCGGGATCGCAAATGCGACATAATTAACGCAGTTGGATGCCGTACCGTTCGAGCCGAGCGTCAGCTTTGCGCCGGCATCCAGATCCTTCGTATAGCAGACAAAATGCTCGCCGTTGCTGCTGTCTACGGTCATGGCAGACTGCTGCCAGCCGCTGAGCCATGACGGAGCCGGATTCACGCGCGCATCCAGCGCAACCGCAACCGTCACAGGCTTTGCCGCAGTGATCTCCGCAAGATCGCTCTTCACTGCCTTGGCATCGCAGGCGGTGCGGATCAGCTCTGCACCCGACATCTCTGCCGGAAGATTCATGATCTGGTATTCGCGGTCGCCGAACAGCGCAATGCCGTTCTTCGCAGGATACGCAAGTCCCCAGCTCGTGATATGCTCCTTGTCAAGCACCGTCATTGCGCGGATGAGCTTGCCCTTCAGCGGACGGTCCACGACCTCCAGCTCCCACTGCTGATCGGCTTCGCCGTTATTTTCCCATTGCAGAATATTCGCACCTGCGTCTTTTTTTCCGCCGTCTACCGCGATACAGCCCTTGTCACCCGAGATTTTGGTGCGCAGCTCATAGATGCCGTCGCCTGCGGTGTAAAATGCGATGTGATACGACTCTGCATCCTTGCGGATCGACACATTTGCGCCGTTTTCGGCACTGCTGCCGTCAACATCAAGCAGATAATAGCTCTCGTTGAAATAATCGCCCTCCA
>CAMHUJ010000480.1 GCA_946188175.1 uncultured Ruminococcus sp. | reverse complement strand
TATTCATCAATTTCGGCAGCCGTGATCGCCGCCGCCAGTACCGTGACATCATCACGCGGCGCTCCTTTCGATTCACGCTGCGCCTTCGCGCAGACTGTATGCGCAAGTGTTTGCAGATCACCGCCCTGCCGCAGCTTCTGCCGCACATACGGGAACAGTGTATCGTCCAGCCCGTCCGTCAGCAGAAAGAGCATATCTCCGCGCTCCAGCTTCAATACGGTCGTATAGGGCTCTGCATTCGGCAGAATGCCGATCGGATTCGTCGCCGCCTGACAGAGCGTAATCTGACTGCCGTGCCGGACAAAGGTCGGTCCTGCGCCGTATTTATAGAGCGTGACGGCGGCGGTGTCCGTACAGATTTTGGCAACATCGAGCGTCGCAAAGCGTTCCTCACCGGACTTCGTCAGCATGATCGCATTGATCATGCGCGCCGCCGCCTTGCAGTCCATACCGGACTGTACAAGCTGCCGGAAATTTGACAGAACAATCCGCGCATCGACCGCAGCATGTCTGCCCGAGCCCATGCCGTCCGATACAACCAGATAAAACGCGCCTTCGCCGTCGGAGAAGGTATCCCAGCAGTCGCCGCAGGGCTCATCTTCATGCACTGCGCACTGCGCGGCAGCTGTCCGGACGCCGTAGCCGCCTGCGGTTTGCAGGATCATGCGCTGCTCGCTGCCTGCCTTCTCCGTGCCGCAGCATTCGACAGGCCTTTGCAGCGCATCGCACAGGCACTCGGAAATCAGCGCCGGATCGAGCTTTGCCTCTGCGGGCGCATAAAGCTCGATCAGCATGCGGTGATGCTCCCCTGTCGAGACTGCCGCCGCCAGCACCGGTACGTCATATTTTGCGAGCACATCCGAAACATAGCGCGTCAGCTCGCGGTGATAGGTGCGCCGCGACTGCTTTCCGGCACCGTGCAGCAGCTCCTCGGTAATGCGCATCTGCGTAAACAGCAGCTTCTGCGAATCATGCAGCCTTGCCGCAAGCGCCCGCGTGACGGCATTCTGCCGCTTGGTACGCGAAAAAGCAGCCGTCACCCGATCCGGCTGCA
This sequence comes from uncultured Ruminococcus sp., assembly GCA_946188175.1. Taxonomy (GTDB): domain Bacteria; phylum Bacillota; class Clostridia; order Oscillospirales; family Ruminococcaceae; genus Firm-04. Next base: position 1,649 of record CAMHUJ010000480.1, on the reverse strand, counting down.
CGCACCCGAAGGGTGCCTTGAGTTTCTCCGATAAATCCGCCTCGGAAAGCTGCCGGAAGCATGTCCGCGCTTCCCGGTCATCATGATCCCAGCAGAGCGAACGGCTCCGGCACCGGCTGCATACGGTCTCGCAGACGGTCTTGAACTGATCCGCCGCAGGATCGCCGCCGGACATCACATTCGCAATCCGCTCCGCATTGCCGCGCACGCCCGCAATCGAGTGCGACAGGAATTCGAGCCGCGCCTCGGTCAGTGCCGCAAGATCGGCTTCGGAATCGCTCCACTGCACAAGCCTGTCCGCAGCCTGTACGGTCGGCAGCATCAGAAAGACTAGTCCGCCGATCATGCCGCTGACAGCCGCATTCGCCGCCGGTGCATCCCAATGTGCGGATATCAGCCCCGCCGCGCCGCAGATCTGAAAGACCATATAGCTGACCGCGGCAGGTCTGCCGGAGAGCAGTCCCGCAGCGAATCCGGCAGCCGGAAGCATCACCGCATAGGGCGCTGTTTTGCTGTCCGCAAGGACAATCGCCAGTGCGGAAAGCGTTCCGCAGATGACGCCGCCCGTCACGCGGTAGCGCCTGCCTGCGGTCAGAATCACAGCCGCCGCAAGCATGATCCCGAAGCTGAGCTGCATCAGCCGGAGTGAGCAGAGCGCCGTCAGCCCGATCACCGCACAGGCTGAAAAAGCCGTCGTATCACCCTCATGCAGCCGCACGGGCAGATCGGTCTCAAACCGCAGCAGCACCTGCCGGATGCAGTATGCAAGCCCTGCATTCAGAAGGCTGAATATCCCCCAGAGAATCCACTCCCTGCTGCCCGTCAGCCTTGCGATTGCAAAGATCACCGCCGAGGCACATGTGCTGCATCCGGCGAGCAATGCTGCGGCTCGGGGCGACTGCTTCACATTGAGCAGCCAGCGGATGATCGTCACAAGCGCCGGTGCACAAATCAGAATCGGCTGCTTTTGCAGCGTACCGGTCAGCAGATCCGCCGCCGCACCGCCCGCCAGTACCGCAATACCGCCTGCCGGTGAGACCGCAGCAGCAAGCGCCGCATTCAGCGGCAGCGGCATCCCGAAAAATCTCGCCAGCGAGAGCAGACAGGCCGCCAGCATACAGAGCAGCAGCGTCCCCGTCCGCCGGACATATGCATTTTCACGCAGTTCTTTCCATTCAATCATCAGAATCATCCTTCCTCTTTTTGCACATTGTATGAGCATATGCAGATTATCTGTTTTATTATACCGCAGAACCCGCGCGAAAAATGTCGGTTAACGGAAAGAAACACACAGCACATACAAGGAGGAAGGAGTATGCAGGAAGGAGGAAGTGCTTGGCGTGTGCGGCAGATGATTTGAAAATGCGGAAAACAAACAGTAAAAAGTGAAAAACGTCCTCCATTTTTCTGCCTGCTTCTCAAGCCTCCTTCCTGCTTCCTCCTTATGCGATCAGCTCCCGAAATTACAGCGCACGGAGCGGAAATATCTTGACAAACCGTACAGAATGTGCTATCATAGCATTAAGCAGAGCGGCAGTGTGCCGCAGGGCTTCGAGACAGAAAGGACGGAAACATATGGGACGAAAAATCGCAAAGAGAATTGTTCGCAAGGTCGGCAGAGAGGTTGTACGCAGAGTGACCGAAGAAGT
>CAMHUJ010000479.1 GCA_946188175.1 uncultured Ruminococcus sp. | reverse complement strand
CCGTCCTTCGGGTGTTGACCAAGGAATCTATTACGGTTCGGACGGTACGTCTGTTACGCTCTGTACGTATGCCGCTTCCAAGACGGCGCCTGCCAAACGTGTCTTCCTCCTCGGCGATATGACCGGCAAGCTCGGTCAGCCAGCCGCCGACAGAGGTACATTCGGTGACAATCCGGCTTTCGGGCAGCTCAAGCGTATCGCAGAGATCTGCAATCGAGAGCTCGCCGGAGACCTCATAGCTGTTGTCGCCGCATTTTGTCAGCATCGGCACAACCTCGTCGGCTTCGTCATAGATTTCGCCGACCAGCTCCTCGATGATATCCTCGAGCGTGACGATTCCCTTGGTGCCGCCGTACTGATCAACGACAATCGCAATATGGGATTTTGCGCGCTGCATCTGCTTCATTGCCTCACTGATGCGGGCAAATTCCGGCAGGCGCAGCACATTTTTGATAATCGGTGTGATTTCGGTGCCGCCGCTTTCGAGCAGTCCGAAGAAATCCTTTTCGGTGATGAATCCGATGATATCGTCGATTGTCTCATTGTAGACCGGCAGTCTGGAATAGCGCTCCGCGAGGAAAATCTGCTTGATTTCCGGAATCGGAGTCTCCTTCGGGATCGCGGTCACGCGCACGCGCGGCACGAGCACCTCATCCACGGAGATCTCGTCAAATTCGAGCGCCGAGCGGACAAGATCGCTCTCCTGCTCCTCGAGGACGCCCTCCTCCTCGATCTGATCGACAATGACCTTGAGTTCATCCTCAGTGACAGAGGGCTCGGCATGCTTTTTGGAAACGAGCTTTGCCAGCTGATTGAACAGGAAGATCAGCGGCGTCAGAATCCAGATCAGCGCACGCAGCGGAGCCGCAAAGAACAGCGCCATTTTCTCCGCATGGTTTTTGGCATAATTTTTCGGCAGGATCTCGCCAAAAATCAGAACAAGCACGGTCATAGCGAGCGTTGAGATTCCAACGCTGCTCTCTCCGAACCATTTTGTAAAAAGGATCGTGCAGAGTGAGGCGGAGAGAATATTCACGAGATTATTGCCGATGAGGATTGCCGTCAGAGCGCGGTCAAAGGATTCCGCGAGCGCAAGCGCCTTGGCGGCACGCTGATTCCCCTGCATCGCATCGGATTTCAGGCGAATCTTGTTGACACTGGAAAATGCAGTCTCGCAGGCAGAAAACAGCGCCGAGCAGAGCATCAAAACCAGTATCGCTGTGAGATAAATCATGTATGTTTCCTTTCTGATGTAAAAAGCCAGTTACAATTATTATAATATATTCAGTTGAAAAATGCAAGTCTGATATTCCGCGTTTCGCGTCAGATTTGGCGGCTTTCGGCGAATTTCAGCCATATGGCGGCAGATTCTCTTGCTGCTGCTTCGTTTTTTGCGTCCGCAACGGGAATTTGACAAAACTGCGGGATTGTGTTATACTGATAGCAGCATTTTTCCGCCGAAATACGATCAGAAAAGAGGAATACTATTATGAAATCACTGACAAAAAACATATCCGCAGGCTTCACGGCACTTTGCTGTGCCGGCGCGGCAGCATCCGCACTTCCGGCTTATGCAGCGGATAATCAGGCACCGCCGACGGAAAAACATCTGACGACAGTCACTTCGGTCTGTCCGGATTTTGTCCCCGTGGGCAAGGATGAAATCCAATTCTTCGGACTGTACTTCAACAATACGCATATCAAAATCACGCAGCATTCACCGGAGCGCAAGGATCTTCTGCTCTATGATTCCGATATTCTGTGCGGCATCGACGATATCTATGTATTTCCGGCAGAACCCGGCGACTACACCATTGCGATCAGCACGGGCAAGATTTACAACAGCCCCAGTGTCTATACCTATACGCAGGATTTCACGATTGAAAATCCCGACTACGCAAAGAATAATGAAGTATTCTACAAAACGGTCTACTCATTCTGCGGAAAGTATCTGCTTGCATCGGACGACAACACCGGAGAAGGACCCGAACTGCTCTACAAAGAAACACATATGGAAATCGAGCAAAAAGTCCCGATGAACGTCATCGGCTTCCCGCGGTATTCCCGTCCGCGCGGCGATGTCAGCGGCGACCATAAGGTCGATATCACCGATGCACAGCTCACGCTCAATATCTATGCCGATATTCTCGCATCCGTCCCCGGTGATGTACTGCCTGCCGCATGGGCTGCTGCGGACATCGACGGCAGCAATTCGATTGATTCCGCCGATGCGCAGAATATCCTGATCTTCTATACCGATGCAATCGCAGGCAATACGCCGAAATGGCCGGACGGCACAACCGACGGCGCACATGATGAAAAATACATCGACAAAACGCCGGTCATTCAGTCGAAGGAATATGAGATTCTGGTCCGTGCCGTCCCCTATTTTATGAATGACCGTCCGGAGGACGAAGCAAAGCGCAAGTCCGAAATCGACAGTGCAAAAACTCATTTCACAAAGCCGGTCACGATTGACGCATCCTTTGTCGGGGACAGCGGCGAGTTTCTCAATGCAAACGGCGCAAAGAAGCTGACACTCAGCTTCAAATCAATCGGCGAAACGCAGCAGTTCTTTGTCAAAAACAATGCACCTGCATTTCCGGGTTTTGCCAAGACCGAGGAGATCCTTCAGTTTGATGTGACGGATGCCGCAGACAACAATGCAAAATATACCGCCAAGGTATACTGCGATACCTGCTCC
>CAMHUJ010000478.1 GCA_946188175.1 uncultured Ruminococcus sp. | reverse complement strand
AGGGCAGAAAAAGCTGAATTACATTCTCAGCATTCTGCTTGCTACAGCAAAGGTGCTGTGCGGCATCGTACCGTATATGTATCTGGCGGACATTGTCAGACGGCTGCTGAACGGCGAAACAGATATGCGTGTCTACGGAAAAAGCTGCCTGATGATGGCATTGTTCTGGGTACTGTGCCGCATCTGCCATTCGATTTCGACATCACTTTCACACGCTGCGACCTTTGCGGTGCTCGCAAATATCCGCCGCAGTCTGACGGTCAAGCTGTCAAAGATCCCGCTCGGCTCGGTGCTTTCACGATCGAGCGGTACCTACAAGAATATCATATGCGAGCGCGTGGATTCGATCGAAACGACACTTGCACACATCATTCCAGAAGTGCTTTCCGGCGCGCTCGTTCCGGTCGTGCTGATCGTCTATATGATGACGATCAGTGTTAAGCTGACGCTGCTTTCATTGATCTGCGTCCCGGTCGGCGCATTCTTCTTTGCTTTGATGATGCGCGGCGGTCAGGCCAGCTATGAGAATACCGTTGTCAAAACCAAAGCACTCAATGATACCGCTGTCGAGTATATCAACGGCATCGAGGTCATCAAGGCATTCGGAAAGGCAAAAACCTCATACGACAAATTTGTCATTGCGGCAAAGGAAGGCGCTGACTGCTTTGTGGATTGGATGCGGCGCTGCAATGTCTATCAGAATCTTGCGATGCTTCTGATGCCGTCATTCCTGCTCGGATTGCTGCCGTTCGGTGCGCTGGACTTCATGCACGGCAATATCAGCGGTGCAGATTTTCTGATGCTGATTATCCTGTCTCTCGGTTTGGTCGCACCGATCACGACCGTTGCTTCCTACATGGATGATGTATCAAAAATGGGAACGATCATCGGAGAGGCAACCGAAATACTGGAGCGTGAAGAGCTGATTCGTCCGGAAAGACTTTCTGAGCAGCCGCGCGGCACGGAGATCGTGCTGAAAAATGTGCATTTCGGCTACAAGGATACAGAGATTTTGCACGGCATCGACCTTGTGATCAAACAGGGGACAGTCAATGCGCTGGTCGGTCCGTCCGGTTCGGGCAAATCCACGATCGCAAAGCTGATTGCCTCCTTCTGGGACGTGGGCAGCGGCAGTATTTCATTCGGCGGCGTGAATATCAAGGATATCCCGCTGGAATGGTATAACCGGAATATCGCCTATGTATCGCAGGATAACTACCTGTTTGACGAAACGATCATGGATAATATCCGCATGGGAAATCCGGATGCGAGCGATGAAGATGTCATCAACGCGGCAAAGCAGTGCGGCTGCCATGACTTTATTATGCAGCTTGAAAACGGCTATCAGACGGTTGTCGGCGGTGCGGGCGGACATCTTTCAGGCGGTGAACGGCAGCGCATCTCCATTGCCAGAGCAATGCTGAAAAATGCGCCGGTCATCATATTGGACGAGGCTACTGCATATACCGATCCCGAAAATGAGGCGCTTGTGCAGACCTCCGTTGCAAAACTGGTGCAGGGAAAAACGCTGCTCGTCATTGCACACAGACTGTCCACGATTGCAACGGCAGATCAGATCATTCTCGTCAATGACGGCAGAGTAGAAGCAACCGGCACACAGGCGGAACTGCTTGCGAAATCGCCGCTGTATGCACAGATGTGGAATGCACACATGGCAGTAAAGGAGGGTGCGTAATGTTTTCAGCGCTGAAACGTTTTTTCAGATTTTGCAATCAAACTGACCGTAACAAATTTTATAAAGCAATCGGTCTCGGCGTGATCAAAGCGATCTTTGCTGCGTTTCGTATCACGGCAATCGCAGTCATCACAAAAGGTATCATTGAAGGTGAAATGAAACGCGAATACATCTTTGCAGCGCTTGCAATTCTCGGCGTTTCCATTCTCGGACAGTTTTTCATCAGTCTGAAAACGACCATGCTCCAATGCGAGGCAGGCTACCATTCCTGCTGCAACAAGCGTATTGAAATTGCAGAGCATATGCGTTATCTGCCGATGGGCTATTTCAATGACAACAGTCTCGGGCATATCACCAGCGTGACCACAAACACAATGGAAGCGCTTTCGGACATTGCAACCAGAGTCGTCATGGTGACCACGCAGGGAATCATTACAACGCTTGTCATAACGGGATTTGTATTCGCTTTCGACTGGCGCATCGGGTTGATTCTGCTTGCCGGCATCGGTGTCTACACCGCATTCAATACCGCCATGCAATATAAGACGCGCAAGGGTGCGCCGCTTCAGCAGAAAGCAAACAGAGAGCTCGTCGCGGCTGTGATTGAGTTTATTCAGGGCATCGCGGAGGTTAAAAACTACAATCTCACGAAAAGCCGTGCAAAGAAGCTGGAAAAAGCAATCGCCGCGAAGCAGCACGGCGATACACATCTTGAATTTGATGTGATCCCGTATATCACGTTGCAGGAGATTGTCACAAAGCTGACCGGTGTTCTGATGTGCGCTGCATCCGTTTATTTCTACGTTCAGGGCAGTATGGAACTGTTGTACTGCATTATGATGACAATCAGCGCGTTTATGATCTATGAAAGTCTGGATGTTATGGCGGGCTTTTCTGCGCTGATCCGCAGCGTCAGTATCTGTGTCGATCAGGCGAATGAAATTCTTTCGATTCCGGAAATGGATATTGAGGGCGAAAACATCACGCCGAAGAACCATGATATTGAACTG
>CAMHUJ010000477.1 GCA_946188175.1 uncultured Ruminococcus sp. | reverse complement strand
GTCTCAAGGATTGAAAAGCGTGCGCTGTCCGTGCTGCGTGAAGCCTATGAGCAGTCGCAGGATGCGGTTTTCAGCTCCGATTGAGAATGATGACGATACCGATGCAGGCTGCCAGCAGGCAAGCGCCGATTGAGGCGACAATAATAATTGAGGATTTTTTATCCTTGAAATGATCGCTGACAGGATAACCGACTGCCTTCAGCACAAGCAGGAACGGGCGGTAGAGCAGCAGCGTAAAGCCTGCGTTGATGCCTGCCTTCAGCAGATTAAAGGGCAGGAATACCGTACTCAGCATCGGAACGATATCTGCACGCGAAACGCCCATATAAAGCGGTGCGATCAGATAGTTCCAGAGCAGCATGGTGACGCTCATCACAGCAACACCGCTGATCAGACCGATCGACGCGCCGAAGATATCCTTGCGCTTTTTATAGATAAAGGATGTGGTGCAGGCGAAGGCGGCGGTCGAGAGAATGTTCATCAGCATACCGACCGGACCTGTTTCGCCGACAGGCAGCTCAAGCAGCGCCGCAACGACAGAGCAGGCGAGTGCAGCGAGCGGACCGTAGAGGAATCCGCCCAGTGTGATGAAAATATCCTTCGGCTCATACTTGAGGAAGCTGATCACCGGCACGCGGATAATCAGGCAGGAAATATAAGCGATTGCGCTCAGAAGTGCAAGCACGACGAGCTTTCGGGTTGTGGATGTGGTCTGCGCAGGTGCGCTGACAGCAGCAGTTTTTTTCATGAGAATGTTCCTTTCTGTAAGAAGATTTGATTGCTTCTGACAGAAGATACTGCCCGTGAAACAAATGCTTCACGGGCAGGATTGTATCAGTATTCAGGCGGCGCGGAACCGCCATGCTGAGAACAATCTGTTTCTTCCATCCGGACTATACCGTCGGTACCGGAATTTCACCGGTTCAGCCGTTTGTACGGTTCGCGGACTATACCGCCGGTGAGGAATTACACCTCGCCCTGAAACAAATTATATGAAGAAGATGCTTATTCGGCATCGCCCTCGTCGGATTCGGCTTCATCGTCAGTGATTTCACCGGATTCGGAGAAATCCTGCTCAATGTCGTCGTAATTGAATTCCAGCAGCTCGCCGCAGTGCGGGCAGACAATGCTGCCTTCCTCGAGCTCACGCTCCGTGAGGTTTACGGCTTCATCGCAGCTCGGGCAGTTGACGATATAGATTTCATTATCATAATCGTCGCTGTCCTCATATGCGAAATCATCGTAATCTGCCGGAAGAACCTTGCCGATGCGGAAATGATCGTCGTCATCCTCGTCATCGTCATCAAAATTAAAGTCATCATCATCGTCGTCGAGATCGAAATCTTCGTCATCGTCACAGTAGAGATCGGTCTCAACCTCACCGAGGTCATGGTCGAGCAGATCGCAGAGCTCTGTCAGCTCATCAATCTGAGACTGCAAATCGTCGATGTAGACGCCCATTTCCTCCATGACATCCGCCATTTGGAGAATAGCCTTGCCTTCCTTGGTGGAGCCGTCGAGCTCCATGCCGTCCAGAAGACCCTTCATATACGCGATTTTCTCGGTCAGCTTCATGATGATTACCTTCCTTTCATATCAATGTCCTGCGGCTTTTCAGCCCTTCGGATATCAGAAAAAGAATTATGCGCGCTCCATGTACTCACGGGTACGGGTATCAATGCGGATGCGGTCGCCCTCGTTGATGAAGAGCGGAACACGAATCTCAGCACCGGTCTCAACAACAGCCGGCTTGGTTGCGTTTGTAGCGGTGTTGCCCTTGACGCCCGGCTCGGTCGAGGTAACCTCGAGCTCGACAAAGAACGGCGGCTCGATGCCGAACACATTGCCCTTGTAGGAGAGAACCTTGACGATCTCCTCTTCCTTTACAAAGTCAAGTGCATTGCCGATGACATCCTTGCTGATCGGAATCTGCTCGTAGGACTCCATATCCATGAAGTAGTAGAGATCACCGTCGCTGTAGCTGTACTGCATATCCTTGCGCTCAACATAAGCGGTCGGGAACTTTGCAGTCGGGTTGAAGGAAGTTTCAACCACTGCACCGGTGATGACGTTCTTATACTTTGTGCGGACGAAAGCTGCGCCCTTGCCCGGCTTAACGTGCTGGAATTCGATAACCTGAACGACCTGACCGTCCATTTCAAACGTCATGCCGTTACGAAAATCGCCTGCTGAAATCATGTAAATAACCTCCAAGATAGTGTGAATGAACTAACGCATTCCATATAGCACCATTTTACACTATTTTCACCGATTTGGCAATAGCAAACGGCAAAAAACGAATCATTGCACAAATGATTACAATTCACTCAAGGATTTTTCATCAATCTGACGAACCGCAATCCGGCAATTCTGGCTTGCCGTCTGCATAAAATGGAGAACGGACAGGGGGTGATCAGCCTGCGGTATGCATGGCTTCTATGTGCCGCAGCGGCAGTTTTTCTGCTGACAGGCTGCTGTTCTGCCGGTTGTATCTGTTCTGTACAGATGCCGGAGAAAACGGTTCCTGCGGATGCGGATGCGCCGGAGCTGTTGACTGCTATGCTGCTTCATACAGAGGAAAGTGTTTCGTTTCCGATGCCGGATGTCAGTCCGGAATCACTCATACAGCAGGCGGTTTCATCGCATGTGCTTGCCCGAACGATGCTGCGGCGGCTGACATGGACGCGCTGCGCGGAGACAATGACCGT
>CAMHUJ010000476.1 GCA_946188175.1 uncultured Ruminococcus sp. | reverse complement strand
TAGTGCGGCTTTACGCGCGACTGAACATAAGCCTCTGCCTCGGCGAGCGTCATAGCGACTCTGCGCTTGGTGACGATGCCGCCGATCTTCTTTTTGACTTCCAGAAAGACAGAGGAATCCGGTGTTGCCGGAGAGTAGTAGCTCCGAAGGCGGAGCTTTTCCTTGTAATAAGGCTTTTCGAGGGACTGCCGGATCAGGAAATTATCGGGCGTATCATAATAGATATTATAGATACCGTATTCCTTGCCGTCCACACAGTATGCGTCCGGGTTCATGTGCTCATGAACGATCGGCAGAAGCGCTTCAAACTGTTCCGCAGAAAGCAGAAACTTCACCTCACGGCGCTGAAACGTACTGATCGCCATAACGTTTGCCTCCTTGCATCATAATGGTAAAAGGGCACAGTGGTTTTCTCATCCACTCTCTCTGTTACGGTCCGTGCGTGTGTGCACAGATTCCCCCTAATTCTGTTCCATTGTATCGGAAGCAACTTAAATGAACCTGAAATAAACTCAAATAAACATGTACATGCGATGAAAAGACAGTGTCGGAGCAGTGAATGCGCCATTTTTTTATGCGGCTGCAAATCCTGCTTCTCTCAGGATCAATCCTTGAGCGGAAGACCCTTTGCGTCCTGGTTGATCGAGCCCGTCAGACACATAATGCCCTCGACGATACCCCAGATTCCGGAAATGAAGCTGAGTGTGCCGCAGGACAGAACGGTCAGCAGGAGCTGCACGATCGCCTTTGTCGTATAGCCGAGATAAAAATTATGCACACCGAATGCACCGAGGAAAATACCGAGCAGACCTGCCGCGACCTTGGATTTGTAGGTCACGCCCTGATAGAGCTGACCGTTTGCATTCTGCTGGAAGGTATTGGGCGCAGTATACCCGGTCGTGCTCTGACCGAACGCGGAAGCATTCGGGTCTGCCGAACGGAACGCCGATGCGCCGGGCTGCTGGAACGTAGTATTCGGCTGAACCTGCTGGAATCCCGGCTGCTGGAACGGAGCCTGCTGGAACTGCTGCTGGAAATTCGGCTGGGGCTGCTGCTGGAACTGCATACCGCCGCCGGTCAGATTGCTCACGGGCTGACCGCAGATCTCACAGACAACGGTATTGCCGGGTGTCTCGGAGCCGCAGGTCGCGCAATATTTGATACCTGTTCCGGCGGCAAAGCCGCACTTCGGACAAGTAATATCTGTGTCGAGCAGGACCTCTGCACAATTTCTGCAAAACATATATTTGTTACCTCCTTTGTCGTGTACAAACCGGTACATAGTACACTAATTGTATTATACTCTGTTTTATGTGTTCTGTCAAGAGTTTTTTCCGAAAGGGCGCAGATAAGCGGGAAGAATATGTAATAAGGAGGAAGGAGCAAGTAGGAAGGAGGAAGTGATTGATCAGTTAGGAGTCAGAGGAGATGAGTGAGGAGTTGCGGTATGCGCTTCGCGCATGATTTTGAAAAAAGTGATACGGAGGAGGGAAGAAGTGCATAAATAATATTCTCCCTGAATCCTTTTTCAAATCGTCCGCGCAGCGGACACCTTAATTTCTAATTTCTCATTTCTCATTTCTAATTTATATCAATCGCGGCGAAGCCGCACCGCAACTCCTCACTCCTATCTTCTCTCTCCTAACTCAACCTTCCTCCTTTCTCCTTCTTTCTCGCCTTGCTTTTGACGCAGTAATATGGTATAATATGGAGGAATGTATCTGAAAAGCCGGAAAGGAGCGCATGGCATGCAGCCGAAAATGGTTCTCGCAATGAAGGGCACCGTTGACGAGGTTATGTTTTATAAGGAAGAGGACGGCTATATCGTATTCGATCTGGAGACCGAGGAGGCTATGGTCACGGTCGTCGGCGAGCTCGGTCTGCTGGAGCCCGGCGAGGAGGTCGAGCTGACCGGTGCCTTTGTGACGCATCCGCGCTTCGGACAGCAGTTCCGTGCGGAGAGCTGTGTCCGTGCGCTGCCCTCAACCGTCGTGAATATTGAGCGTTATCTCGCAAGCGGCGTCATCCGCGGCATCGGCAAGGCGCTTGCCAAGCGGATCGTAGATGAATTCGGCGAATTTACGCTGCAAATCATCGAGAAGGAGCCGGAGAAGCTCTGCCGGATCAAGGGCATCTCACCGCAGAAATGCGAGGAGATCGCCGAATCCGCCCAGCAGATTTTCGGACTGCGCAGCTTAATGGGCAGATTGCAGGCGTTCAGCATTCCGGCATCGGTCGCCATGAAGGCATACCGCCGCTGGGGCGCACCTGCATGGGAACTGATCGCGGAAAACCCCTACCGGCTCTGTATCGCAGGTATCGGGCTCGAATTCCGTGCCGCGGAGCGCATTGCCGCCGCGATGCAGATTCCGTCCAAGTCACCGAAGCGGCTGCTCGCAGGCTTCCGCTGGCTGCTGGAAACTGCCGCACTCGAGGGGCATACCTGCCTGCCGTATGCGGATTTTCATACGGTCGCACTCGAAGGACTCGGCATTCAGGAGCAGGATTATCAGGCAGGCTATGACGAGGCAATCGACGAGCGCGAGATCGTCCTCTACCACGCGGCAGAGGGTGATTTCATCTATCTGAACGACTATTTTCAGGCGGAGGATTTCATCGCCTCCCGCATCGCGGCAAAGCTGGCATTCTCCTCGCCGGAGGAATTTGACTGTGCAAAAGCGATTGCGCAGGAGGAAAAGGAGACCGGCATCACC
>CAMHUJ010000475.1 GCA_946188175.1 uncultured Ruminococcus sp. | reverse complement strand
GCCGAGCCGGTTCCATGTTTCCAGCGTGGCGATCTTTGTCGCATAGGGATTCTGCTGAAAGATCAGGGCAGCATCGGAGAATGACTGCTTATACATTCCGGCAGAAAACCGCAGGAAATACGCTAAAAGCTGCTTGTCATGCAGCAGGCGGTTCGTGACCTCCGTCCAGTTGTAAAGGACGGTATTGTATCTGCTCAAAATAATCTCTCCTTTCTCTCAATTTGCTGTTGCATTTTTCGTAAAATTATGCTATAATAATCTCAGCAGGGCAATCCATCAAAAAAGGAGGAATCACTATGCCGAATATTAAGCCTGTTTCTGATTTACGAAATTACAACGAGGTGCTTCGTGACATTTCTGTTGGTCAGCCGGTGTTCCTCACTAAGAACGGCAGAGGACGCTATGTCATCATTGACATGGATGATTACGAAAAACAGACAGCGACGCTGAAACTGCTTACCGAGCTTGCAAAAGGCGAACAGTCTGCTGCTGAACACGGCTGGCTTTCGCCGGAAGATGTTGAACGGGAGCTGGGATTGCTGTGAAGCTTGTCATCGCCCCTGCTGCAAAAGAAGATTTGCGGGAGATCAAGGAATATATCTCCGTCAAGCTCTGCAATCCCACTGCCGCCGTCAATGTCGTGAAAAAGATCATCAAGGATTACAAGATGCTGCCCGACACGCCGGAAATCGGAATCCCGCTGAACCGCAAAATTGATGTGGAAACGCCGTATCGGTTCATCATCAGCGGCAACTATCTTGTGTTCTATCAGATCAATCACGATACTGTTGAGATTCACCGTGTTCTGTATAAGGGCAGAGACTACTTCCGGATTCTTTTGCCGGAGGAATATGCTAATATCCGTGACACCTTTGATGGAGATTGATGCTTTGGCGCACTGTTATCCGGCAGTGCGCTGTTTCTTATCATTGACAAACTCAACAAGCCTGAGATTCACATACTGTCCGGTATCCTCCAGCACAAATACTGCACTGTATTTCTTCCCCTTGGAAGATGTACAGTTTTTCAGTATAACCTTTCCGGTTGAAAGCAGCTCGCGGATTTCCGCAGGCGTATAGCTTCTGCCGATGCGCTTGTCCTGTCCGTAGATGAAGAAGCCGCAGTTGTCGCGTCCGCCTGCACAGGCAAAGCCCTTGCGGTTCTGAGATACCGGCTTGCCGCAGCGCGGACATTTTCCGACCACGACCTTTCTGGTAACCGGCGTTCTGTCTGTCCGCTGCCGTTCCGCCTGCACGATTTCAGAAACCGTACTGCCGATCTCGCGGAGCAGATCATCGGGCTTGGCTTCGCCGTGTTCAATATCCGAGAGCATCTGCTCCCAATGTGCGGTCAGCTCCGCAGACTTCACATTTTCCGGCAATGAAGCCGCAAACGCCTTGCCATAATCGGTTGCAAGAAGCAGCTTCTTGCTTCGTTCGATGTATCCGGCGACAATCAGCTCTTCGATAATCGTCGCTCTGGTCGCCGGTGTACCAAGCCCGCGCTCCTTGACAAAACCTTTCAGCTCCTTGTCCTCGATCAGCCGGTCGATGTTCTCCATGACCGCAAGCAGACTGCTTTCGGTAAAATGCTTCGGCGGCTTCGTCGCGCCCTCCTTGACGGTCAGATCGTCTGCCGGGAAGGTATCGCCTGCGGAATAGTGAATATCCGGCGTTTCCTGCTGCTCGTTATACTTCCTCCAGCTAAGCTGTACGGGCGTTTTGACTGTCAGCCGGAAAACAATGCCGCCGACATCAAACACATATTTTGTTTCATCGTACAGATAGGGCTGATCCAGTACACCGAGAAAGCGCTCGATCACGAGCTTTGCAACCTTCTGTTCATCGTCGGTCAGCTCTGTCTGTCCGAGCCTGCCGATGATGTTAGTCGGAATGATTGCATGGTGATCGGAAACCTTGCTGTTGTTGAAGACGCGCCCGTCAAGGTTCAGCCCCTGCGCCTCCAGTGTCTGCACGCGCTCCGCATCATAACCGGACAGACATTTCACAATACTGCCGACCAGCGGCTTCATGTCATCGGTCAGATAGTTGCTGTCCGTGCGCGGATATGTAATGAGCTTCTGCTCATAGAGCGACTGCGCCGCTTTGAGCGTGTTTGCCGCCGTCATGCCATATTCATCGTTTGCCTCCTGCTGCAACGAGGTCAGATTGTGCAGCAGCGGGCGTTCTTCCTTTTTTCGCTTGGTTTCCGCCGATGTGACCGTTACGGTCTTGTCAGCGCATTCTGCCGCAAGTGCTTCCGCCTGCTCTTTGGTATCGCAGACTGTTTCGCATTCTGCGCCGTTCGGGAGCATCACCTTGAAAAACGGCTTGCTGACAAATCCCGCGACCAACTTGTCGCGCTCGGCGATGATGTGCAATACCGGCGTTTTTACTCTGCCGACCTTGTGGGAATCGCTGTTGACGATGCTGTAAAGCCGGGACAGGCTCATGCCGTGAATCCAGTCGGCTTTTGCTCTGGTGAAAGCCGCCGCAAAGAGGTTCTCCATTTCTGTACCGTCGCGAAGATTGTTCATACCTTGTCGGATGCTCTCATCGGTCAGCGAGCTGATCCACAGCCGCTTGACAGGCTTTTTACAGCCGAAGAAATCGTAGATATACCGGAAGATCGCTTCTCCCTCGCGTCCGGCATCGCAGGCATTGATGACCTCGCTCACATCAGGGCGGAACAGCAGCTTTTTCAGCAGCCTGAGCTGTTCACTATAGC
>CAMHUJ010000474.1 GCA_946188175.1 uncultured Ruminococcus sp. | reverse complement strand
GGAGGAATTCCACGAGGCATTCTTCTCGGCAAAAAATGAGCTCTGCGAGCGCGTGATGATTTCTGTCCGTCACGACCATATGACCTGTACGATTCTGCTTGATGACGTCATCTGCTTTGAAGCCTACGGCGACGGCACCTACATCTATACGGAGGAAACCGTCTATACATCCGCACGCTCGCTGAAATCATGGCTTGAGCAGATCGGGGACCACTGCTTTTATCAGGTACACCGCGCCTATGCCGTCTCGCTCCGGCATATCCTGAGCATCGACACAAACGGCATCGTCATGCGCGGGCTGAATATGGAAATCCCGATCTCACGCCGCAGCCGTACCGGACTGAAGGAAGCGTTTCTTGCATATATGAAGGAAAACGCGAGGTGATAATTCTTGGAACTGACCGACTTTTTCTATCAGATCTGCCGGTTCGGCATAGAGTTTCTGAAAATGTATCTGGTCTGCTTTCTGCTGTTTCAGCAGACGCCGAGGCGGATGAAGATTACTGTTCCGGCAGTAACAGCCGCACATCTGATCTGTGCGGGACTGTGCATGGTGTTTTCCGGCAAGTCGGAATCGCTGATTGTCTGGATTACGGTTTCCGCCTGCTGCTTTGCGATTGCACAGACCAGACTTTCCAAGAGCCTGTCTCTGCTCGCATATCCGGTCGTATCCGTTCTGGATATCACCGTCGGACTGCCGTTTCTGTTCATTCGCGGCATCGGACTGGAATCCCTGACTGAGAATAAGCTGGAAACCCTGTTTGCCAATATGTTCTCGATTCCGCTGCTGCTGCTGCTCGGCGTGATTATCCGGATCGTATCCGGCAAACGAAAGCATTTTCAGATTCGCGTCAAGCTGATCCTGCCGGTCATTCTGATTCTGTTCACGCTCAGCCTGCTGGAAATGTCTGCGTATATGATCGCAGCGGTCCTGACGGATCGGATCAGACTGTTTGTGATGTTCAGCCTGATCGCCGCAAATATCCTGAGTCTCCTGATCTGCTTCCTGCTGATGCGCAGCGACTCGCATAATCTGCTGCTGACCAAGGAAAACGAGATCATGCAGAAGCAAATGGAAATGCAGAATCAGCACTATATGCGCCTCATGGAGAAATCCGAGGAGCTGCGCAGCTTCCGGCATGATATCCGG
This sequence comes from uncultured Ruminococcus sp., assembly GCA_946188175.1. Taxonomy (GTDB): domain Bacteria; phylum Bacillota; class Clostridia; order Oscillospirales; family Ruminococcaceae; genus Firm-04. The sequence goes on along the minus strand of CAMHUJ010000474.1, from coordinate 1,584 downwards.
AATCATATCTACTGTATGCGGGTCCTGCTGGACGAAGGCAAAACGCAGGAGCTGAAAACATACATGGACAAAATGGACGTTATGGTGCATGCCGTCGGCGGCGGCATCCGCAGCGGCAATAAGCTGCTCGATGCAATTCTCAGCGAGCTTGTAAACAAATACAGCGACGTCAAGCTGAAACTGAACGGCAGCTATCCGGATGTCAGTTCCCTTTCGGATACGGATTTCTGCACGATCTTTTTCAATGCGCTGAGCAATGCATTTGAAGCAGCGGAACGTACAGAGGAGAAGCAGGTCGAAATCTCGGTGCGCACACTGGAAACGCATATGCTCTTTACGGTTTCCAATTCAGCCGTGTCAGCCCCGCAGATGCGTCACAATCGCTATATCTCCACGAAGCAGGAGGCAGGTCACGGATACGGCATGTCCAACATGATCGAATGCCTGAATAAGAATCAGCTGCAATACGATGCCGAGTTTCAGGACGGAATTTACACGCTGAATATCTACTTTTTGAATGCCCTTGTGCCGTTCACCGAAAAAAATTGACCGTTTGACGAAAAACACTTGCATTTCTGAGGCACTTGTGCTATAATAAAAGACGGAGTGAAAAAGGGGACACACACTCCGTCAGTTATGAAAAACCGAAACATGGAGGAGTAACCATGCAGTATCTGGCTGCCAGTTTTGATTGGATTCTCTGGTTCTTACCGTTGATGTAATCTGATCAAAGGGATGAGACAAAGGTATTGTGCATCCGGTAATCACGGCGGATCCCCGTTAACGCAGCACACAACGTGATATGCGCGGGATTCGGCGTATGCCGATGCGAAGCAGGATTCGGTTTTTAAAAAAATATTGGTGATATCAGACCGGAAGGACGGATTTCCGGCTGGAAGGTCTGTTATTATAATTTTCTCGTTCCATTCTCTTTCACCCAAGCCCGACTGATTTGGATGCAGTCGGGTGCTTTTTTTTGCATCGGAATCCAATAGAAACGAACCCGGTTCCGCCCGTCGGGGAATCAGGTTCGTTTTATATATAGTATGATTGGATGAATCGTATTTTCATGTCTCTAAGCAATCGAATGCGTATGCATCTGCTGCCGTTCTGTTTTCAGATCATCAATATTGACACGGAGCATAATTTATGCTATGATAGAAGCGGAAAGGACGGCAGCGAATATGAGCAACAACCAGAAGACGGACCGCATCCGGACGGTCTGTGCGTTTTTATGCGAAAACGGCATTCCGGAACGGTATCATGATTTGATGCAGGCAATCATCCTGACCTTGGCGGACGATCCGGACTGCTCTTTTGAGAATGCCTGCCGCAATTACGCTGTGCAAAACCGTATCTCCGGAGAATCGGTAATCAGAGCCTGCAAGCGTGCCGTATGCTCTGGCTGGGAACAAGCCGAATCGCCAACCGCACTGCTCTTCCGGCAAAGGCTGTCGCCGGAGGTGTTTGTCCGGAACGCAGTCGATGCGCTGAAAAACAAGCTGTAATCAAAAACCGGCAGAGGATTTGCTCCCCTGCCGGTTTTCGTGTTGCATTTCGTGTTGCATAGTGTGTGAAAACACC
>CAMHUJ010000473.1 GCA_946188175.1 uncultured Ruminococcus sp. | reverse complement strand
CTGACTGCTATGGGAGAAGCTGATATCATAAAACGAAAGGGTGTGCTTCCGATGCAGAAGTACAGTTTCGGATAAATTCCGGATTTGAACGAAAAACGATAATACTGAAAAGGATGTGTTTCCGATGTGCAGGACAGCGAGGTTCCCGGACAACTGATATTTGAAAGGACGTGGCACCGATGCAGCCAATTCAGAAGACCGTTCAGATACGCGCAATCAAATAAAGCGGAGGAACGGCATGAAATATGAATATGAGGTAGCAATGCTGCTATCCCGTGCAGGCAGTATTGTGATAATTAGATAATCAGGCGGTTCGGTTCCTTCCCGGACCGTTTTGATTTTTACAGACGAACAGGCTCTGCCGCTGCGGAGTCTGTTGTTTTATCCCTATTATAAATAGTATAGTCACAGGCAGGAGGTTTTCATGAGACAGTGCCGGAAAGAAGAATTTGCAGCATTTCTGCCGCAGGCGCGCGCCGCTGCCGGAGACTGTGTATATCCCTGTGCGATTGCAGAGGGGATACAGTCCGGCGATATTTATACGGACGGGCATGCCGTTCTGTTTCATCATTACTGCGGATTTGCGTATCTGTCCGGCGAACCGGATGCGGCATTTCTCTCGGAGATCGCGGAACGCTTCTTCGGCGATCAGCCGCAGCCGCGGCGTTTTGTCCTGATTACCGACCGCGCGGATGTGATTGATTATTATGCAAATCTTCCGCAGATCATTGCAGAGCAGCGCCTTTACTTTCAGGCGGCTTCCGCGCCGGATATTGCGTTACCGGAGGGCTTTTCGTGCCAGCCGGTGACGCCTGCGCTGCTGCCGCGGATTCAGGGGCGCATCGTTCCGGCGTTCTCGTGGGAATCGGATGCGCAGTTTCTGCGTTCGGGCTTCGGCTGCTGTATTCTGCACGGCGATGCGGTCGCTGCTTGTGCATTCAGCGCAGCCGTCACCGCGGATGCCGTCGATATCGGGCTGGAAACGCAGACGGCATTCCGCCGCAGGGGACTTGCAGTCTGTGCAGCCGCGGCGGTGATGCGGACGGTCGTCCGGCAGGGGAAAACGCCGGTCTGGGCGTGTCATGCGGCAAATACCGGCTCTGCGAAAACTGCTTTGCGGCTCGGATTCCGGCAGACGCATACCTGCACAGTGCTGCACAGATGCGACTGACAATGAAAATAAAAAACAAAAGCGCCCTTGCAGTTTTATTCTGCGAGGGCGCAATTTTGTCATATTTCGCGGTTCAGGATGTCCCAGATGCCGGTCTTTTTCAGATCGGGTTCCTCGCTTTCGGGCATCGCACAATCCTGGATGCATTCAAGCCCGAGCAGCTCCGCCATGCAGTCCGCATCATTGTCCGGTGCATAGTCGATCATGCGCACCGAGCGGCTGACCATTGCGTTCAGATCATCTCTGCCGACGAGATCGGCACCGCCCAGAAACAGCAGAACAACCGCCTTTTCCTTCTTCACATTGCAGCCGCGTTCGCTCGACCAGACACGCAGCCGTTTTGCATGCAGCTTTTCGATCAGTGTCTCGGCAGTGCTGCGGTCATCCTTTGCAAAGCAGACTGCAATAAAATCCAATTTCCCCTGATATACTTCCATGTGAATCGCTCCTTCCGCAGCATTTTTTATTATTATAACACAATGTTTCAAAAAACGCAAGCCTTTGCAAATGCAGAAAAGAATAAGGCGGCAGGAGAATTAGAAATGAGAAATTAAGGTATGCAGCAACGGCGGCACGGGAAAGAGAAACCGCAGAACTCTGCTGAATTCTGCGGTTTCTGAAAGAATCTGCGATACTGCTTATTTGATTAAGCCGATGCCCCAGATCGTGAACTGTCCGCTGCCCTTGATCGAGACATCCAGTTCGCCGGTCTGATCCTGATAATAGCCGAGCTCTGCGTCCGGACCGCCCCAGCAATACTGCTTGTTGCCGTTGACCTTTGTGGTCTTGCCGTTGACGGTGACGTCGATGCTGCCCATGCCGGATGTATTCGCCTTGAACACGATAATCAGACCCTTGCCCTCGGTCTTGAAGGTCATCGGATTGCCGCCGTTCAGCGTATACGAATACGTCAGCGCCGGACCGTTGTTATAGCCGCCGCCTGCTGTCCATGAACCTGCGTTGAAATTGTTAGCATCCTTCGGATTGAGATAGGAGCAGTTCTCGTATTCCGTGCCGTAGACGGATTTCGTCGGGACGGTGTAGGAATCGGAGCGGTTCTCCGTCCGCATTGCCTGCCGGAAGAAATAGCTGAGGCAGTCCGAAACCAGCTTGCCGCCCTTGTCATGCGGATGATAGTCGTCAGAGAAATAATCGCCCTGTGAGAGCAGTCCGCTGTTGAACGCCTTGGTCAGCGCATTGTCCATGCTGATGATCGGGATATTGAAATTCTCTCCGACCGGAACCATTTGCTTCTGACTGGAGAAGCCGCTCTTTGCGCGGTGAATCAGAATAATGACCGCAGGCTCGTTCGGCAGATCGAGGAAGCGCTTGATGACGCTCTCGAAGCATTTTTTGTACATGATATCCTCATGGTCGTTGACGGAGAACTCGATGAATATGATATCCGGATTCTTCGAGATCACATTCGGCTCACTGCGGACCAGTCCGACGACAGAGGATGTACCGGAAAGACCTGCGTTGACCTCGGTGAAGCCGCCCTTTGCGAAGGTATCTTTGACATACTTCGAGAACGGCGTCGTATATTTGCCCATTTCGGTGATCGAGCCGCCGAG
>CAMHUJ010000472.1 GCA_946188175.1 uncultured Ruminococcus sp. | reverse complement strand
GGCAGTCGGACTGGCGCTGCAAAACAGCCTTTCCAATCTTGCAGGCGGCTTCATCATTCTGTTTGCCAAGCCGTTTCAGCGCGGTGACTATATCGAAACAGCAGGGGAGTCCGGATACGTGGAAGCTGTGACGATTCTGTATACACAGCTGATTACACGCGATAACCGCAGCATTTATCTGCCGAACAGCATCGTATCCTCCGGCGCCGTACAGAATCTGTCGCAAAACGGCACACTTCGCGTCAGCGTTCCGGTATCGGTATCCTATCAGACTGATCTGAAAACAGCTAAGGACGTATTGCTGCAAACGGTTAAATCGCTTTCGATCACCCGAAAGGAACCTGCACCGAGCGTTACCGTCACGGAGCTCGGTGATCATGGGATTACGCTGACCGTATACTACTGGGTCGGTAAAAATGATTATTTCATTGCACCGGCAATGCTGCTGGAAGCTGTCAAATCCGCATTTGATGAGACGGGTATCGAGATTCCGTATCCGCAGGTCGATGTGCATACAAAATCCTGAGAGGAGCACGCTGCATGAAAATCACCGATGAAATGATAAACCGTTACGCAGAGAAATACTGCAACAGATACGGTGCAATCAAGCTGATTATCACGAGCGAAGAGGTTGCCTATCATTTCTTTCGTGAGCAGGAAACAGAGGATATTCTGAATTATGTCAACAGCCGAAAGCCGCTTGATGAGGTATATCTGACGCAGGCAATGATTGAATGTGCAGACCGCGCCGGACTCGTAGAGGAGTGGATGCATACGTTCGATCCGGACGATAAGCTCTGGCATACGATCTCAAGAACGCTGCGCAAGCAGATCCGAGAGCAAAAGCAGGCGGAAACACAATGACGGTTTTGTACAATCTGCCGGAATCCGACACAATTCTTGACAATCACAAAACGGTTATGCTATAATAAAAGTTGCTATTAAACGGCACGGTAACATGCGCGGTGAGATGCAGCTGTTCTCTCCGCGTTTGTTTTGGTATCATATTCTAACGGAGGTAACGCAATGGAACCGATCAATGAAATTGCGGCACGCATCCGCGAGCTGCGTGAGGTATGTGATTATACAGTCGAACAGCTTGCATCCGAGCTCGGTCTCAGCGCAGAGCAGTATGCAGGTTATGAGCAGAACGGTGATTTTCCGATCAGCGTCATTTACGAGATTGCAAATAAATTCAATGTTGATTTCAACGAACTGATTACCGGCGAACCGAGCCGCATTGATACGTTTCAGGTAGTACGCCGCGGTCAGGGCAGAAGCATCAGCCGCTTCCCGGGCTACCGTTTCAAGGATCTCGCATTCCGTTATGCGGATAAGATCATGCAGCCGCTGCTCGTCACACTGGAGCCTTCCGATGAACCGGCTAAGCTCGTCACGCACAGCGGTCAGGAATTCAATCTTGTGCTGAAAGGTACGGTTGCTGTTGTATTCGAGGATAAAGAGATTATCCTGAACGAAGGCGATTCCATTTACTTTAATCCGACCTATCCGCACGGACAGCGCTGCGCAGGTGACACCAAAGCAAGATTTCTGACGATGATTGCGGAATGATCCGCAGCACCGCATATATAAAGGAGTATTAAAGATCATGCTGTTAGACCGCTATCTGCCCCGTATCGAATTTGATTCCTACGAAGATTTCAGGGATAATTACCGCGTGAATGTTCCGGAAGATTTCAACTTCGGCTGGGATATCGTCGATGAATGGGCAAAGCAGGAACCGGAGAAGAAAGCGCTGCTCTGGCTCAGTCACGAAAAAGAAGAGCGCACGTTTACATTCACTGATATATCAAAGCTGTCCAATCAGACCTGCCATTATTTCAAGAGCCTCGGGCTGAAAAAAGGCGATGTCGTTCTTCTGATTCTCCGCCGCCGCTGGGAATACTGGGTCATTGCAACTGCGCTGCATAAGCTCGGCATCATTCTGATTCCGGGCAATCTGCTCTTCACGACGCATGATATTGCATACCGCGGCAATATGGCGGAGATTTCCGCAATCATTGCCTGCGACGACGAATACATCCGCGGTCAGATTGACGGTGCCGCACCGCAGATCAAGACGCTTCGCAAAAAGATTGCCGTTGCCGAACCGCGTGAGGGCTGGGATTTCTTTACGGAGGAAATCGCAAAATATCCGGATACCTTCGAGCGTCCGACCGGTGATGAAGCAACCAAGGCAACCGATACGATGCTGATTTATTTCACTTCCGGTTCGACCGGTATGCCGAAAATGGTATGTCATAATTTCGCGCATCCGCTCGGGCATATCGTCACCGCAAAATACTGGCATCAGGTACAGGAAAACAAGCTGCATATGTCCATTTCCGATTCCGGCTGGGCAAAGTTCGGCTGGGGCAAAATCTACGGTCAGTGGATTTGCGGCGCGATCCAGTTTGTTTATGATTTTACCGGCAGATTCAATGCGAAAGATATGCTGGAGGTTATCAGCAAGCACAAGCTGACAACCTTCTGCGCACCGCCGACAATGTACCGCTTCATGCTTCAGGAGGATATGACGCAGTATGATCTCTCTACGATTGAGAACTTCTGCAACGCAGGCGAGCCGCTGAATCCGGAGGTCTTCAACCGCATCTATGAGCTGACCGGCAAAAAGATGCGTGAGGGCTTCGGTCAGACAGAAGGTACTGTGCTGGTCGCAAACTTCCCGTGGATTGACCCGAAGCCGGGTTCTATGGGCAAGCCCTCTCCGCTCTATAACATTCATCTGCT
>CAMHUJ010000471.1 GCA_946188175.1 uncultured Ruminococcus sp. | reverse complement strand
GTTGAAGGGGACTGCCTTTACGAAGGCGCGTGTCATTATCTGCATTCCCTCGGGTGTGACTGCCGTGGAGCGCAGAGCCGTCAAGGAAGCTGCGGAGAAGGCGGGCGCAAGACCGGTGCAGCTCGTTGCGGAGCCGATTGCGGCAGCGCTCGGTGCAGGTCTGCCGATCATGGAGCCGACCGGAACCATGGTCGTCGATATCGGCGGCGGCACGAGTGAGATCGCCGTGATCTCCATGGGCGGTATTGTCGCATCGCGTTCTGTCCGCACGGCAGGCGATGCATTCGATATGGCAATCGTCAACTACATCCGCAAGAAGTACAGCCTGCTGATCGGCGAGCGTACCGCAGAAGCCGTCAAGATCGGCATCGGCTCGGCATTCCCCGAGGCGACCGTCACCGAAATGGAGGTGCGCGGCAGAAATCTGCTGAACGGTCTGCCGGAGAATATCATGATCTCCTCGGAGGAGGTGCGCGATGCACTCTATGAGCCGCTCTGCGATGTCATGGATGCGATCCGCGAGACGCTTGCACATACGCCGCCGGAGCTTTCCGCCGACGTTATTGAGCAGGGCATCACGCTGACGGGCGGCGGCGCACTGCTCAGAGGCATGGATAAGCTCATCAACCGCGAAACCGGTATGCCGGTCTATGTGGCGGAGTATCCGCTGGACTGCGTGGCGGAGGGTACCGGAAAGATCATCGAGAATTTTGAGGATTATGAGGAGCTGCTTGCAGAGGAAATCAAGTATTACTGATGCTTTGAAAGGGATGCGCCCGAACCGGTGTATCCCTTTTTTATGAAAGTGACAGAATTGTAATGCGGCAGCAATGCAAATGTCACTTCCGTATGGTATCATATCAGTGTTTGAGAAATCCTGAAACCACGCTTAAATCTTTCTTAAAATTGGCATGGCTGCATTGACAGGTGCTGCTTTGCCGTATTATAATTAAAATGCCGCATGGGGCTGATTGCAGCACTCATGATACGCAGCATATGAACACAATAACGGAGGGAAAACTATGTCAGCCAAGGGAATCGTCAAAGGAGTCGTCACGGCGGCAGTGATCTGCGGTCTGGGCGCAGGCGGCTGGGCACTCTATAAGCACTACGGCGGTACGCAGACCGACCGCTCGGAAAAGGTCTATGTACAGAAGGTTGCAACGATCAATACCGTGGACGGCGCAAATCTGTTTGCGACCAATTTCGCGGGCGTGATCGTCGCACAGAAAACAGTCGATGTCAAATACGATACATCGAAGCAGGTCGAGGAGATTCTGGTGCATGAGGGCGATGTTGTCAGGAAGGGCGACAAGCTCCTGACCTACAATGTCGAGCAGATTCAGCTCAAGATCGAGGAGGCAGAGCTGGAGGTCGAGCGTCTCCAGAATGAGATCAAGACCAATGAGCTTGAAATCGCTTCGCTCGAGCAGGAGCGCCGCAACGCAAACGGCGATGCACAGGTCAGCTATACGACCCAGATTCTTTCCAAGCAGTCTGACAACGCACGCAATGAATATGATATCAAGGCGAAGAACGTCGAGATCACCAAGCTGAAAAACTCCCTGAACAATGCATTCGTGACAGCGCCGATTGACGGTACCGTGAAGGACCTGAAGGAGCCGTCTGCATCGGCGGAAGGCGGCATGGGCTACGGCGGCTATGATGAAAGCGCCGATGTGATCATGAAGATCGCGGCGGAGGGTGACTTCCGCGTCAAGGGCGTTTTCAATGAGCAGAATGCATCCAGCATCCGCGAGGGCACAAAGGTCTACCTCAAGAGCCGCGTGGACGGCAATGAGCGCAGCGGTGAGGTCACGGAGATCGACACCAAGCCGCAGAAGGACGAAAACAGCATGTATTACGGCTCTTCCGACGAGCAGACGCAGTCCTCGAAGTATGCGTTTTATGTGAAGCCGGATTCGCTGGAGGGCTTTATGCTCGGTCAGCATGTTCTGATCGAGCTGGACAACGGTCAGAAGGATGAGAACAAGAAGGAAGGCGTCTGGCTTTACAGCTCCTTTGTGCTCTGGGACGGCGACCAGAATTATGTCTGGGCAAAGAACAGCCGCGATCAGATCGAAAAGCGTATTGTGACCCTCGGCGAGATCGACGATGAGCACAATGACTGTCAGATCCTTTCCGGTATTGATATTGACGATTATATCGCGTATCCTGCCGAATACATCGAAGCAGGCATGAAGACCACGACGAACCAGTCCGATAAGGATATTCCGGAAAATGTCGGCGGCGATATGATGAACGGCGGCATGGAGGAAGGCATGGAAGGCGGCATGGAAGGCGGCATGGAAATGCCGGATAATGTCCAGTACGATGAGGACGGCAACATGGTCTATACCGATGAAGATGGCAATGTCTACAAATTCGACGCCGAGGGCAATATGATTGAAGGCGGCGACGGCCTCTTCGGCGAGGAGGGCGAGATGCCGGAAACGAAAGGCGGTCCGGCGGATGAGGAAGAGATGCAGTCCGGGCAGGTGCAGGAGGATGTGCCGCAGCAGGAAGCAGCCGCGGAACAGCCCGAAGAAAACTGACAGGAGACATGAGATATGGTATTTGAACTGAAATCAATTTACAAGGATTATATGCAGGGCAAGGAAGCCGTTCCGGTGCTGAAGGATATTACGATGTCCGTCGATGAGGGTGAGTATGTTGCGATCATGGGACCGTCCGGTTCCGGCAAATCCACGCTGATGAACATTATCGGCTGCCTTGACAAACAGACCAAGGGATTCT
>CAMHUJ010000470.1 GCA_946188175.1 uncultured Ruminococcus sp. | reverse complement strand
TCTATGATTTCACCGGTGTGATTCGTCCGAACTTCAAGACGGTTCCTGTTGTCGATCCGCCGAAGCACGGCGAAACGGCGAATATCAGTGAAGGCGTCTATCATTTTGTCAATGTCGCGGACGGCGCATATATGAACTATGCATTTCTCAGTGATATCAACGGTGCCAGCCCGATGATTACGCTTCCCGCCGACGGCAGTCCCGAGCAGGAGTTCACGCTCACCCATGTCGGCAAGGGAAAATATACCCTCGGCATCAATCATTCGGACGGCGGATTTGTCAACTGCGAATGCGCAAATCCTGCTTCGATCTTTGACGGTGTGCAGATAACCGGCAGAGAGGCATGTAACGATAATACGCAGTATTTCTGGCTTGTGGAGGACCCCGATCACAAGGGCGAATATATCATCGAAAACGGTGAGCATCCTTCGCTCGTGATTACCTCCTGCGGCGGCAAGAGTCCGCTCACCCTCAGCGGCTATACGAAATCTGCCGGTCAGCGCTGGAAGATTCAGAAGGCGGTCAAGGTGACTGTGCCGGAGCCGTCCGGAGAAAAGAATCTTGCAGAGGGCAAATACAGATTCATCAACGCATCGACGGGCTACTGCATGAATTATTCATGGGGTACGTCCAATCCGAACCCGATTGCCGCATTTGCGCCGGATCACAGTCCTGAGCAGACTTTCACGCTGAAGCATGTCGGCAGCGGCAAGTTTACGCTCGGCATCAATCATTCCGACGGCGGATTTGTCAACTGCGAATGCCCGACGCCGGATGATATTACGGTCGGTACAAAGCTGACCGGCAGAGATGTCTTTGCGGACGACACGCAGTATTTCTGGGTGACGCCTGTCGGCAACGGCGAGTATATTCTCCAGAACGGTCATGACAAGTCGCTGGTTGCAGCGCCTTCCGGCTCCGATGAAAAGTCCCAGCTGACGATTCAGCGCTATAACGGTACGCAGCTGCAAAAATGGCGCCTTGATCCGGCGGAGCTCAATTCTCTGCCGAAGCATCCGACGAAGGATACGATTCAGTATAAGGCATGCAGCTTTAAGAACGTGAAGACCGGCTATATGATGACGCATCAGAAGGAGCAAAAGCTCGGCAAGTATCATCCGCTCGGTCTGGAGCTGCCGGACCGTCCGGCGGACCAGCGCTTTGAGCTGAAATATATCAGCGACGGCAAGTATCAGCTTGCACTGTCTGAGAATCAGAAGCTGTATGTCAACTGCAAATGCAGTACGGCTGATAAGGTCCGTGAAAGCGTGAAGATTTCCTCGTGGGAGGAATATACCGACGGGACACAGTATTTCTGGCTGACCGATACGGGCAGCGGACAGTATATTATTCAGAGCGCACTCAATGAAAATCTTGTAATTGCGCCGCAGAGTGCGTATATCTCTTCCGGTCTGGAATTGCAGATTTATAACGGCAGTGCATTGCAGAAGTGGAAGCTGAATGAACCGAATCCGATTGTGACGACCGAAGTCTCCACAGAGATATATCCCGTCCTGACCACAACCACTACGAAGAAAACGGCGGCGTCAACCACAACCACTACGAAAACAACCGCAACCCAGACCTCCACAACCAAAAAGCCGGTTGTGTCCACAAGTACAACCGCGAATCCGGTCAAGGTGAAGCTGCCGGAGCATGATACAGAGGATACGATGCAGTACAACCGCTGCGCGATCATCAATGCAGCAAATCAATATGCCATGACGCATCAGACATGGCTCACGCTGAGCGCATCGCACCCGATCGGGCTTGAACGCTATGCCAGTGAGACAAACCAGTGCTTTGATCTGGTTTATATCAGGAACGGCTGTTATATGCTCGCGCTCTATGAGGATCAGGAGCTGTTTGTCAACTGCACCTGCAAGACGGCAAACGATGTCAGGGAAGGTGTAAAGATGTCCTCATGGAAAGCCTATGATGACGGCACGCAGTATTTCTGGATCACGTCAGTCGGTGATGAGGAGTTTATCATTCAGAGCGTGCTCAATGAGAATCTCGTCATTGCACCGATGAGCAATGCGCTGCATGCGGGGCTGTCGCTTCAGGAATACAACGGCAGCAAGCTCCAGAAGTGGACCTTCGACGAGCTGAGAAATCCGGTCACAACGGAAAATACAACCGCTACCACTAAGAAGACTACTTCAACGACCAAGACGACAACATCCACGACCAAGACGACCACATCTACTGCTAAGACGACGACATCCACGACCAAAACAACCACATCTACCACGAAGACAACCACATCCGCGACCACCACCGTTTCCACCACCGGCACGAAGCCGACAACGACTTCGACAACGTCTACCGCAAGCACCACATCGACGACCTCGGTAACATCTACCACAAGCACTACCTCGACGACCTCGGATACAACGTCAACCGGTACGACGGATTCGACTTCCCAGCCGACCGTAACATCCGTAACCTCGACCGATGCTGCGGCGGATACGACGACCGCAACCACGCCCGTGACGGATACAACCACTGTCACAACCGGTACAACGTCCTCTGAGGGCTCTGTCACGACGACAGAGACAAGCTCAGAAACGACGACAACAGAGACTATCGTCACGCCTGTCATTGTATATCCGGTGGGTGACGTAGACGGCAAAAACGGTGTCGGCGTGGAGGATGCACAGCTTGCGCTGCTTGCATATGTGAATATCATGGCAGAGATCGACAGCGGTCTGACGCCGGAGCAGCTCCGCGCTGCCGATGTCAACCGCGACGGTCAGATCG
>CAMHUJ010000469.1 GCA_946188175.1 uncultured Ruminococcus sp. | reverse complement strand
ACCGATGAACCGATTATCCGGCGCGTATTTGTCTCGCCGATGCAGTCCGTGCTGCGGCATTTGCAGATCGACGAGAAGGAGCTTGTCGTGCGTGTCGTCAACCGCATCAACGCGCAGCTCGACGGCAGCTATGTGTTCTCCTGCGGCAAAAACATGGGTGCATTCAAGGCAGTCGGTTTTCCGGAGGATGTCGGCAGATACTACCGCCTCGAGGAATACGATGCCTACTGCTGGACCGCGCACGGCAGATATCCGACCAATACGCCCGGCTGGTGGGGCGGTGCGCATCCGTTCTGCCTGCTCGATTATTCGATTGTGCACAACGGCGAAATCTCCAGCTACGATGCAAACCGCCGCTTCATTGAAATGTACGGCTACAAATGTACCTTACAGACCGATACCGAGGTCATTACCTATATCGCGGACTATCTGCTCCGGCGGCAGGGTCTGACGCTCGATGAAGCCGCTGCGGTCATTGCCGCACCGTTCTGGTCAACAATCGAGGGCAAATCCGATGCGGACAAGGAGAAATACACCTATCTGCGGACGGTTTTCCCGAGCCTGCTTGTCACGGGTCCGTTCTCGATCATTCTCGGATTCGACGGCGGCTTAATGGCGCTGAACGACCGTCTGAAGCTGCGTTCCATGGTCGTCGGCGAGCAGGATGATATGGTTTATATTGCGAGTGAGGAGGCGGCAATCCGCGTCATGGCACCGGATATTCAGAATATCTGGTCGCCTGCCGGCGGCGAGCCTGTCATCGTTCGGGTAAAGGAGGGAGCATTTTGAATTTCTATCCGGAATTTGAGGTCGTTCGCAATGACAGCCGGTGTATCCGCTGCCGCGTCTGCGAACGGCAGTGCGCCAATGAGGTGCATTGGTTTGACGAGGACGGCAAGGTCATGCTCTCCGATGAATCGAAATGTGTCAACTGTCAGCGCTGCGTGACGCTCTGTCCGACCAGAGCGCTGAAAATCGTCAAGAGCGACTGCCGTCTGCGCGAAAACGCAAACTACTCCGATCAGACGATCAAGGAGATCTACCGGCAGGCGGAGACCGGCGGCGTGCTGCTTTCTTCCATGGGCAATCCGAATCCGCTGCCTGTTTACTGGGATAAGATCCTGATTAACGCCTCGCAGGTGACGAATCCGCCGATCGACCCGCTGCGTGAACCAATGGAAACGCGCGTATTCCTCGGCAAAAAGCCCGATCACATCACGCGCAATGCAGACGGCTCGCTGGATACAAAGCTCGCACCGCAGCTTTCGCTCAGCATGCCGGTCATGTTCTCGGCAATGAGCTACGGCTCGATCAGCTACAATGCACATGCATCGCTTGCAAGGGCGGCATCTGCGCTCGGTATCTATTATAATACCGGTGAGGGCGGTCTGCACGAGGACTTCTACAAATACGGCAGGAATACAATCGTACAGGTCGCGTCCGGACGCTTCGGCGTACATAAGGATTATCTCGAAGCCGGTGCGGCAATCGAGATCAAAATGGGACAGGGCGCAAAGCCCGGCATCGGCGGACATCTGCCCGGCACAAAGGCGGTCGGCGATGTCTCCAAGACGCGCATGATTCCCGAGGGCAGCGATGCGATTTCGCCTGCACCGCATCATGATATCTATTCGATTGAAGACCTGCGGCAGCTGGTCTACTCGCTGAAGGAAGCGACGGAATACCGTCTGCCGGTGATCGTCAAGGTCGCGGCGGTGCATAATATCGCGGCGATTGCGAGCGGCATTGCACGTTCCGGCGCGGATATCATTGCGATTGACGGTTTCCGCGGCGGTACCGGTGCGGCACCGACCAGAATCCGCGATAACGTCGGCATTCCGATTGAGCTGGCGCTGGCGGCGGTCGATAAGCGACTGAGAGATGAGGGCATCCGCAACAATGTTTCGATCATCTGCGGCGGTTCGGTCCGTTCGGCAGCGGATGTCGTCAAGGCGATTGCGCTCGGTGCGGATGCATGTTATATTGCGACGGCGGCATGTCTTGCCATGGGATGTCATCTCTGCCGGAGCTGCCATACGGGCAAGTGCAACTGGGGTATTGCGACACAGCGTCCAGATCTTGTCAAGCGTCTGAATCCGGATATCGGCAGTCAGCGGCTCATCAACTTAATGGATGCATGGCGGCATGAGATCAAGGAGCTTATGGGCGGCATGGGCATCAATTCGATTGAGGCACTGCGCGGAAACCGTCTGATGCTGCGCGGCGTCGGGCTGACCGAAAAAGAGCTTGAGATCCTCGGTATATCTCATGCAGGAGAATAAGGCGGGGGTGCGAAGTATGAAACGAATCTATGTCAAAGAGGAATGGTGCCTCGGGTGCCATTTGTGCGAATATAACTGCGCGTTTGCCAATTCCGGCATGACGGATATGGTCAAGGCGCTGCGCGGCAAAACGATCTATCCGCGCATTCAGGTCGAGCAGGATGAAAACGGCGTGACCTATGCGGTCTCCTGCCGCCACTGCAAGGACCCGATCTGCGTGAAAAGCTGCATTGCCGGTGCGCTCTCCAAAAAGGACGGCGTCATTGAGATCGACCACAGCAAATGCGTCGGATGTCTGACCTGTGTGCTGGTATGTCCCTACGGCGCGGTCGTTGAGGACGGCAGCGGCGTCGCGCAGAAATGCGAGCTTTGCATGAAGAATACCTGCGGTTCGCCTGCCTGCGTCAAGGGCTGCCCGAACGGCGCAATCGTGTATGAAGACAGGGGTGATGCGGAATGAAACAGTATGTGATTATCGGCAATG
>CAMHUJ010000468.1 GCA_946188175.1 uncultured Ruminococcus sp. | reverse complement strand
GGATATTCCATTCACTGGTAAAGAGCAGCAGATACTGATCGCGGAAATCCTGAACCAGCTTGGTATCCTCGCTGATAATCAGCTGCGGTTTCTTGTCAGTCGGGATGCCGCCGATCCAGCGAATATACTGATAGCTCAGCGGCTCACGGATGATCTCGACATTGTATTCCGTCCGCATCCGATGCTCAAAGACCTCGAATTGCAGAACACCGACAACACCGACAATCACCTCTTCCATACCGGTTTCCGGTTCATGAAAAATCTGAATCGCACCTTCCTGCGCAATCTGCATCACGCCCTTGACAAACTGTTTGCGCTTCATCGTATCCTTATGACGCACACGCGCAAAATGCTCCGGTGCAAACGTCGGGATGCCTTCAAAGCAGACTTTTTTATTCGGCGCGCAGATCGTATCACCGATTGAGAAGATACCCGGGTCGAAAACGCCGATGATATCTCCAGCAAATGCCTCGTCGATGATCTCACGATTCTCAGCCATCATCATCTGCGGCTGGGAAAGGCGCATCTTCTTATCCCCCTGTACATGGTATACTTCCATATCACGGGTAAACTTTCCGGAGCAGATGCGCAGGAATGTGACACGGTCACGGTGTGCCTTATTCATATTCGCCTGAATCTTGAATACAAATGCAGAGAAGCTCTCATCAAACGGCGAGACCGTTCCTCCGTCTGCAACATTGCGTGCAAGCGGCGGCGGCGTCAGCTCCAGAAAGCGCTTCAGGAACGGCTCAACACCGAAATTCGTCAGTGCAGAGCCGAAGAATACCGGAGAAAGTTCGCCGGAATGAATTGCCTCAAGATTGAAGTTTTCCGAGGCACCGTCGAGCAGTTCAATATCCTCTGCAAGCTGCACATGATTATCCTTACCGATCAGAGCAGCCAGAGCAGGATCATCCGGCGTTACCTCCGTCTGCGAGACTGTATGCATACCGCCTGTACCTTCAAACGAAAGTATATGGCGCGTTTCCAGATCGAACACACCGCGGAAATCCTTGCCGCAGCCGATCGGCCAGTTCACTGCGTAGGTTTTGATACCGAGCTCACGTTCAATCTCTTCAAGCAGATCAAACGGATTCTGCGCCTCTCGGTCCATTTTGTTCACGAAAGTAAAAATCGGGATATGACGCATCACACAGACATGGAACAGCTTACGGGTCTGCGGTTCAACGCCCTTTGCCGCGTCGATAACCATGATAGCGGCATCGGCAGCCATGAGCGTGCGGTAGGTATCCTCCGAAAAATCCTGATGTCCCGGTGTATCAAGAATGTTAATGCAACAGCCGTCATACTCAAACTGCATGACAGACGAAGTAACCGAAATACCGCGCTGCTTCTCAATTTCCATCCAGTCAGAAACTGCATGGCGCGCATTCTTTTTTCCTTTGACAGCACCTGCCATTGCAATCGCGCCGCCATAGAGCAGCAGCTTTTCAGTCAGAGTTGTTTTACCGGCGTCCGGATGCGAAATGATCGCAAAGGTTCTCCGACGCCGGATTTCTTCTTCCATAGTAGGCAAGCTGAATTCCTCCGTTCAGTTGAATCAAAGTCAGATTTGCATAACATTACTATTATAGCACATTCTCCGAAAAAAAGCAAGACTTAAGCAAAGAAAAACAGCCCGTATTCCGCATACGGGCTGTCAGTTTACTGTTTACCGGCGATTTTATACTCGTCGCCGTCACGGTAATAGGGACAATGCGCGTGAGAATCCTGCATAAATCTTGCGTATTCGTCTTCATCCAGATTCATCTCGCAGACATAACAGTCCCAGTCCTCGTCATACGCATTGTATGCGCAGGTATCACATTCATTCATTTTTCTTCCCCCGTGTGCGCAGAACGGCAATCAGGATACAGACAACCGCTGTTGCGCCCATGCCAATCAGGCAAGCGATATTGCCGCGCCACAGACCAAGCAATCCGCCGACCACCGGTGACAGTGCAACGATTGCTGAAATCTTTGCGATTCGCTTTGTCTGCCCTTTTTTATCCTTCCGCTGCAGGGAAGGCTGTACACGAAGCGGCAGCAGCTTATGATTGCCGCCGGAAAGCATCGCAGCATAGAGCAAAATTGCTGCACCGAAAATCAGCATCAATACAGAAAAGCCGTTCTCCAACTGCCATACTCCTTTCAAAATGCACTCAGTGCTTCACAAAATACTCCTCATACCAGACAAGGAACGTATAGATCGTCCAGATTTTGCGCCACAGATCAGAATTGCCGCCGACATATTCTTCATATATTGCTTTGATTTCATCCGGCTGGAAGAATCTGGCGCAAAGATCACTTTCGAGCAGTCTGCGGACATCGCCGTTATACTGCTCATCTGCAAGCCACAGACGAATCGGCACGATAAAACCGAGCTTTTTGCGGAATGCGATTTCTTCCGGCAGAACCTTCGCGGCAGCGGTCCGGAATGCAACCTTGTTCTGTTCCTCGCTGACCTTGTATTTTGAAGGCATCCGCGAAGCAATATCAAAAATCCGGCGATCTGTCAGCGGCATGCGGATTTCCAGACCGGCAGCCGTGCTCATCTTATCCACATTGAGATAAATATCGCCTTCCAGCCAGATCTGAATGTCAACATCCGACATTTTTGTCAGCGGATCAAGCCCCTCGGTCTCCTCGTAAATATGCTGAACGAGCTTGATCGGCAGAATTTCCGGATTATAATGCTTCAAAATCCGCTGTTTTTCATCTTCCTTCATGATGTTCGTATTGCCGACATAGAAGGTTTTAAGATTATCGCCGTA
This sequence comes from uncultured Ruminococcus sp., assembly GCA_946188175.1. GTDB lineage: Bacteria > Bacillota > Clostridia > Oscillospirales > Ruminococcaceae > Firm-04. Next base: position 3 of record CAMHUJ010000468.1, on the reverse strand, counting down.
ACG